>NZ_RAWC01000164.1:0-20466 GCF_003611685.1 Corallococcus sp. CA049B
GGTTGCCGGGGGAGGCGTACCGGTTCACGGAGGTGCCGCGCGTGGGCGCGAGCCTCTTCTTCACGCTGTACTACCTGCTGACAGGTATCCACGCGCTGCACGTGACGGTGGGGGTGAGCGTGCTGACGGTGCTGGGCGTGCGGTCCGCGGCGGGGACGTTTGGCGCGGGGTACGCGACGCCGGTGGAGCTGGGCGGCATGTACTGGCACCTGGTGGATGTCATCTGGTTGTTCGTCTATCCCATACTGTACCTGTCATGAGGAGCGGGCCCGTGACCGAGGACGCGGTGGAGAAGCCGGAGCGTCAGCTGGGGGTGGCCGGCGTGCTGGTCGTGGGCGCGGTGCTGCTCACGTTGACGGCGCTGACGTACGGGCTGCACAAGCTGCCGCATGGAGCGTGGTCGCTGCCGGTGGCGCTGCTCATCGCGGGAGCGAAGGGGCTGCTGATTGCCCTGTTCTACATGCACCTGCGCGAGCAGCGCGCGAGCAACGGGCTGGTGCTGCTCACGTCGGTGGTGTTCGTGGCGGTGCTGCTGACGGTGTGCCTGTTGGAGACGCGCACGCGCTTCCGCCCCACGATTCCACCGGGCCCGTTCCCGGTGGAGGCGCTGCCGGGAGCGATGGAGGACCCGAGGAGCGCGAGGCCACCGGAGCCCGAGGGGCCGCTGAATCCGTAGGGCTCAGCGCGGGCCGTGGCCCTGGGCGCTGGGGCGGCGGGCCATGGCGGCGTCGCGTTCGTCCTGGAAGGACCGGTCGATGCTGGCGTCCAGCAGGCGCAGCTGCCGCTCCAGCTCCTCGCGCCGGAAGGGCGGGGCCACGCTGAGCAGGTCCTGCACCAGGAAGCGCAGCCGCCGGGCGACCTGGAGGTCCCCCGCGCCGAAGAGGCGGATCTCATCCACGGAGAGCCGCACGTAGGCGTCCCAGTCCGGCCGGGGACACAGCAGCCGGAGCGCGCCGGTGTCGTCCTGGCGTGACGGGGACGGGAAGCGGCGGTGCACCATGCGGCGCAGCAGGTCGTGGAGCGGGTCGATGGCCTGCACCGCCGTGGTGGGGTCGTTGATGCCGGCGGAGAGGGCCCGCTCCGCCACGTCCACGAGCTGGCGGAAGCCGAAGGCGGTGTCCTGCTGGAGCGTGCGCTCCCGCCCCGTGCCCACCGCGTCCGTGAGGGCCTTCACGTCGAGCTCCGCGCCGTCGCCCCAGACCTCGAAGAGCGGCGCGCCGTGCGGCACGAAGTCGCCCATCATCGGCACCAGCCCCACCAGCACGCCGGCCTTCTTCGCGCAGGCCATCAGCCGCTCCTCGTCCACGGTGACGAGCACGCCGGAGGCGCCCCCGTGGGGCACCACCAGCGACGGCGGGGCCTGGGGCCGCTGGAGGGCCGGGTCGTGCGCGTCCTGTCCCACGCCCTCCGGGTACATCCGCTCCAGCGTGGCGTACGTCTCATCCCGGATGCGGCCCAGGATGACCACGGCGCGGATGGACTGGGCGACGTGGTGGATGAAGAAGATGAACGCCCCCACGCACGCGAGCACCAGCACCAGCGCCAACCAGACGGACAACGACGGCACGTGGGCCTGGATGTGCAGCTCCTCGGAGGTGCCCCGCACGCTCCGCAGGGTCAGCAGGGCGTAGACGAAGGTGCCCACGAAGATGCCCAGGGTGAGCTGGCTCTGCCGGTCGCTCAGGAACGTGCGCAGGATGCGCGGCGAGTACTGGTTGCTGGCCTGCTGTAGCACGAGGATGGTGACGGAGAAGACCAGGCCGGAGAACGTCATCATCGACGAGGCCACGGCGCTGAGCACCGAGCGCGCCCCCTCCGGTCCGCCGCGGAAGAGGTACCAGGCGGACTCCCTCTGCACGAGGCGCGCGTCGAGCGCCTCGGCACCGGAGGACAGGGCGACGGCCACCGCCACGCAGAGGGCGGGGAGCAGCCAGTAGCTCGTGCCCAGCTTCTCCGCGAGGCGTGTGGTGCGCAGCCGGGTGAGGGCGCGCGGGACCGCTCCTTGGCTCATGAGAGGACGATATGCACGCCGGGCGTCCGTCACGCGCGAGGAGCTGCTGCCTGCCTGGCGGCTTGGGATGCGCGGCTCAGGCCGCTGGCTTCAAGAGCTGGAGTTGGCGCCGCAGCCGGTCCACGCGGGTGAGGACGTCGCGTGCGGCGGGCAACGTGCCGAGCGCCGCGCCGAACGCGATGTGCAGGAGGAACAGCATCGCGGAAGGGGCTTCGCGTGAGAGCGGTGGCGACGCGAACGGAATCATCAGCCGGGTCATCACGGCCCACAGGCCCATTCCGTAGAGGACCCCCAGGCAGAGCGCCGCGACGGCGGTTCCCCGGCGTGGCAGCAGGAGCGCGAAGCCCGTGGCCAGTCCGCCCGCCACGCTGAAGTGGATGAACAGGCCGAGCAACACGGCGAAGACCCCGTGGGCCCCGCCCCCGCGGAAGAACAGCCCCGACACGAGGAGCGCTGGCTTCCAGGGCTCGCCGTGAAGCACGCCCGAGAACGCGCAGGCGAGCACCGCCATCGCGAAGGCGCCCAGCGTTCCCGCGAGTGCGCCGGGGAGCACGGCATCACGCACGAAGTGCCAGGACTCCACCGCCGCGTCCACTGTTCGGGTCCGCTTCCGCTTGTGCATGTCCAGCCTCCCGAGCAGCCCCTCCAGCGAGGAGCTGGAGCTCCTTCTCCAAGCTAGGACCGGCCCGTCGTCTGTGTTCACGGAGCGCCCGGTGGATGTCCCGGACAGCGTGCATGCGAGAGGTCCCCCCGTGCCGCCATCCCGCACCCAGCGCCTAGCTTCACCGTGAACCCGTCAGGCCCTTGAGCCCGAAGGAACACGATGCCCGCGTCCCCCCGCCATGACAGCGCAGCCGCGCCCATCGAGCGGGCCGACGTCTCCGCGTACACCGTGCCCACGGACCAGCCGGAGTCCGACGGCACCTTCGCCTGGACGTCCACCACGCTGCTGCTCGTGGAGCCGGTGGCCGGGGGGCAGCGCGGACTGGGCTACACGTACGCGCCCGCGGCCGGCGCCGCGTTGATCCGCGACATGCTCGTTCCGCTGCTCGTGGGCGCGGATGCCTGGGACCTCCCGGCGCGGATGGCGTCGCTCCTGCACCGGGTGCGAAATGCGGGCTCGCGCGGCCTCGCGGCCCGAGCGCTGTCCGCCGTGGACACCTCACTCTGGGACCTGAAGGCGAAGCTGCTGGGCGTGCCGCTCGCCCGGCTGTTCGGCATGTCCCGCTCCGCCGCGCCTGTCTACGGCAGCGGCGGCTTCACCAGCTACACGGACCGGCAACTCCAGACGCAGCTCACGGACTGGGCGGACGCGGGCATCCCTCGCGTGAAGATGAAGGTGGGCACCCATGCGGACGCTGACCCCGCTCGAGTTCGCGGCGCGCGCGAGGCCCTGGGACCCGGGCCCTCCCTCTTCGTGGACGCCAATGGCGCGTACACCGTGAAGCAGGCGCTGGCGTTGGCGCGGGACTTCCGCGAGGCCGGCGTGTCCTGGTTCGAGGAGCCCGTCTCCAGCGACGACCTGGCCGGCCTGCGCCGCGTGCGCGACGGCGGGCCCTCGGGCCTGGAAGTCGCCGCGGGCGAGTACGGCGACAGCGGCCCGTACTTCCTCCGCATGCTGGAGGCAGGCGCGGTGGACGTGCTCCAGGCGGATGCCACGCGGTGCCTGGGCTTCACCGGCTTCCTCCAGGCGGACGCGCTGGCGGAGGCCTTCCACGTCCCCCTGTCCGCGCACTGCGCTCCGGCCCTGCACCTGCACGTGGCCTGCGCCGCGCGGCGGTTGGTGCACGTGGAGTACTTCCACGACCACGCGCGGCTGGAGCGGATGCTCTTCGACGGCGTCTCGTCGCCCGTGGATGGCGCGATGGCGCCGGACCTGTCCCGGCCCGGACTCGGGCTGGAGCTCAAACGGGCGGACGCCGCCCGCTTCGCCGTGGGGACCTCTACATGACAACGACCTTCCTGGACACCCTGCGCCACGTGCGCCGCCCCCGTGCCGCCGCCTCGCGCGGGCGGAGGGCCGTGGACGTCGCGGGCCTGGAGCAGGCGCTGCGCCGCCGGCTGCGAGGCGACGTGCGCTTCGACGCGGGCGAACGTGCGCTGTACGCCACGGATGCGTCCAACTACCGGCAGGTGCCGCTGGGCGTGGTGTGCCCACGCACCGTGGAGGACGTGGTGGAGACGGTGCGCCTGTGCCGGAGGTTCGGCGCGCCCCTGACGTCCCGGGGCGGCGGCACCGCGCTCGCGGGCCAGACGTGCAACGTGGCGGTGGTGCAGGACTTCTCCCGGCACCTGGACCGCGTGCTGCACATCGACCCCGAGCGGCGGCTCGCCCGCGTGCAGCCCGGCACGGTGCTGGACGTGCTCCGCACGGAAGCCGTGAAGCGTCACGGCCTCACCTTCGGCCCGGACCCCGCCACCCACAACCGCTGCACGCTGGGCGGAATGCTCGGCAACAACTCCTGCGGCGTGCACGCGCAGATGGCCGGCCGCGTGGAGGACAACACCGAGTCCCTGGACGTCCTCACCTACGACGGCGTGCGCCTGCGCGTGGGCCGCACGTCCGACGCGGAGCTGGAGCGCCTGATGCGCGAGCCCGGCCGTGTGGGCGAGCTCTACCGGGGCATGAGGGCGCTGCGCGACCGCTACGCCGACCGCATCCGCGCCAGATATCCGCGCATCCCCCGCCGCGTGTCCGGCTTCAACCTGGACGAGCTGCTCCCGGAGAACGGCTTCCACGTCGCGCGCGCCCTGGTGGGCACCGAGGGCACCTGCGTCACGGTGCTGGAGGCCACGCTGAACCTGGTGCCGGAGCCGAAGGCCCGCTCACTGCTGGTGCTGGGCTACCCGGACGTGTTCCGCGCCGGGGACGACGTCCCGGAGGTGGTGGACGCGGGGCCCATCGGCCTGGAGGGAATGGACGCGAAGCTCATCGACGGGATGAAGCGCAAGCACCTGCACGTGGAGGACCTGCCGCTGCTGCCGGAAGGCGGGGGCTGGCTGGTGGTGGAGTTCGGCGGGGACTCCAAGGCGGAGTCGGACGGGAAGGCGCACGCGCTGATGGACCGGCTGGTGGCGAGGGGACACGCGCCGTCCATGTGCCTCTACGACGACAAGGCGCAGGAGGCGCTCATCTGGGAGGTGCGCGAGTCCGGCCTGGGCGCCACGGCGTTCATCCCGGGAGAGCCGGACGGATGGCCGGGGTGGGAGGACTCAGCGGTGCCGCCGGAGCGCATGGGCCTGTACCTGCGGGACTTCCGAGGGCTGCTGGACCGCTTCGGCTATGAGGCCTCGCTCTACGGCCACTTCGGCCAGGGCTGCCTGCACTGCCGCATCAGCTTCGAGCTGCGCACGCGCGAAGGCATCGCCCACTACCGCCGCTTCGTGGAGGAGGCGGCGGACCTGGTGGTGCGTCACGGAGGCTCGCTGTCCGGCGAGCACGGCGACGGCCAGTCCCGCGCGGAGCTGCTGCCGAAGATGTTCGGCGAGGACCTGGTGCGCGCCTTCGGAGAGTTCAAGCGGCTGTGGGACCCGGAGGGCGGGATGAACCCGCACAAGGTGGTGGACCCGTACCGGCTGGACGAGAACCTGCGCCTGGGCACGCGCTACGCCCCCGCCGAGCCGCGCACGCACTTCCAGTTCCCGGAGGACCAGGGCAGCTTCTCGCGCGCCACCACGCGCTGCGTGGGCGTGGGCAAGTGCCGCCGCACCGAAGGCGGCACCATGTGCCCCAGCTACATGGTGACGCACGAGGAGAAGCACTCCACGCGAGGCCGCGCGCACCTGCTCTTCGAGATGCTGCGCGGCGACGTGGTGGGGAAGGGCTGGAGGAGCCCGCACGTGAAGGAGGCGCTGGACCTGTGCCTGGCGTGCAAGGGCTGCAAGTCCGACTGCCCGGTGAACGTGGACATGGCCACGTACAAGGCGGAGTTCCTCAGCCACCACTACCACGGCCGGCTGCGTCCCCGGCAGGCGTATGCCTTTGGTCTGGTGATGTTCTGGGCGCGCCTGGGCGGACGCGTGCCGTGGCTGGCGAACCTCGTCACGCACGCGCCGGGGCTGCGGACGCTGGCGAAGGCGGTCGCGGGCGTGCATCCCGCGCGGGAGATTCCCCGCTTCGGCGCGACGCCCTTCCAGCGGCGCGTGCGCGGCCGGCGCGTGAGGGTGGGACCCCGAGGCCCGGTGGTGCTCTTCCCGGACACCTTCAACAACTTCTTCCAGGCGGACACGGCCTCCGCGGCGCTGGAGGTGCTGGAGGCGGCGGGCTTCGAGGTGCGCGTGCCCCAGGGCTTCGTCTGCTGCGGCCGGCCGCTCTACGACTACGGGATGCTGGACACGGCGAAGGCGCTGCTGCGGCACACATTGGCGCGCTTCCGCGAGGAGATCCGCGCAGGCCTCCCCTTCGTGCTGCTGGAGCCCAGCTGCGCGGCGGTCTTCCGCGACGAACTGCTCAACCTCTTCCCGCACGACGAGGACGCGAAGCGGCTGGCGGCGCAGACGTATGTGTTGAGCGAGCTGTTGCAGAAGCGGGCGCCGGACTTCGAGGTCCCGAGGCTGGAGGGGAGGGCGCTGGTGCAGGGGCACTGTCATCACCAGGCGGTGATGAAGTTTCACGATGAGCGGAAGTGGTTGGACCGCACGGGGTTGGACTGGGAGAAGCCGGACTCGGGCTGCTGCGGCATGGCGGGCTCGTTCGGCTACGAGCGCGACAAGTACGGCGTGTCGCAGGCCTGCGGCGAAAGGGTCATCCTCCCGAAGGTGCGAGGGGCGTCCGGGGACACGCTGCTCATCGCGGACGGGTTCAGCTGCCGGGAGCAGATACGCCAGGCCACGGGGCGCAAGCCGCTGCACCTGGCGCAGGTGCTCCAGAAGGCGCTGCGGCGGGGCGAGGACGCGCCGGAGGCAGCCCCTGCCCGGCCCGCCCTGTCCCCGGCCCTGGTGGTGGGCGGGGTGTTGATGGCGGCGGGTCTGGTCTCCTGGAGGGCCTGATGGACACCCTCCGTTGGGACATGGGTCCGAGGGGAGCCATGGACGGCCCCTGGGGGGAGGCCGTTAGGCTTCCGGCCGTGATTGCCTCCGTCCGCTTCGAGCACTACCGGTGCCTGCTTCGCGTGCAGCTCGCCTTGGAGCCATTGACCGTCCTGGTGGGACCCTCGGCGTCTGGGAAGACCGCCATGCTGGAGGGGCTCCAGCACCAGCTCGCGTACGAGCCTTCGGACTTCTGGCGGCGGGATGAGTCCCGCCCGCTCTCCATCGAATGGACGTACGTGCACGGCGACCGCACGCGCGTGGAGTATCCGTTCAGCGTGATGGACACCTTGCCCGGCCAGGGGCACTCCACGCAGCAGCTGTCGCTGAGCATGGAGGCGCTGCGCGGAGCAGGCTCGTCCGCGAAGGCGACGTGGCTGGAGCGCAAGGGCGGCAACCTCGCGAGCGTCTTCGCGGCGCTGCCCATGTCCACGCGGGACGTCATCTCCCAGGAGCTGGCCCGGCGGGTGCCGTCGCTGTCGGAGGTGGACGTGGCGCGCGACCTGGAGGACCGCTCCTTCCGGCTGCGCTTCCGCGACCGCTGGAGTCCGGACGTCTGGTTCGGCCCCGACTACGTGTCGGACGGGGTGCTGTGGCTGCTCGCGTTCCTGGTGCTGCCCTACCAGCGCCCGTTGCCGGAGCTGCTCACGCTGGACGAGCCGGAGCGCGCCCTGCACCCGGGCCTGGTGCGCGAGGTGCTGGAGCTGCTGCGCGCCATGACGCGAGGCGAGTCCACGGGAGGCACGCCGGTGCAGGTGGTGCTGGCCACGCACTCGCCGGACCTGCTGGAGCACGTGCGCCCGGAAGAGGTGCGCCTGTTGTCACGAGAGCCGGCGGACGGCTCCGTGCGCGTGAGCCCCGTGCCCGCCACCGCGCTCCACTGGCGGCGCGAGTGCCGGGAGCTGCTGGACACGCTGTAGCACCGGGCCTTCGAAGCAGGCCGGGCAGTGTCCACCAGCGCACGGCCCCGGCTCCACGAGTGACCTTGGGGTGACGCTCCGCGCGGAGCGCTGACGGTTGTGTGCCTGCGTCCGCGGGCCACTCCTAACGTGGGCCTCTTCGCCCATGCCCCTCCTCCTGCCCATCCTCCTGGCCCTGGCGTGCGCGCCCCTCGCCTATGTCGCGGGCCGGTGGCGCCCGGGCGCCGCGGCGTGGATGGGCGCCCTGGGCGCGCTCGCCGCGATGGGGGCGCTGGTCCATGAATGGACGACGCAGGCGCCCACGCGCCTCGTGCTCCCCTGGGCCCCCTCCTGGGGCCTGTCGCTGGAGTTCACGCGCGACGGCCTGTCCGGCCTCTATGCCGCGATGGCGCTCGGCATCGGCGCGCTCGTGGTCCTGTACTCGCGCGCGTACATGCCGCACCACCTCCATGAGGAGGGCCGCCCCGCGCGCGACGAGGTGCGCTTCCAGGGGCTCCTCCTCGCCTTCATGGCCGCCATGGTGCTGCTCGTCACCGTGGATGACCTGCTGCTGCTCTTCGTGGCGCTGGACCTCACCACCATCATCTCCTACCTGCTCATCGGCTTCGACCGCGAGGACCCCGAGTCGCGCGCCGCCGCGCTCCTGTCGCTCGTGCTCACCGGCGCCACCTCCGTCGTCTTCTTCGCGGGCGCCATGACGCTGGGCCTCCAGTACGGCACCTTCTCCCTGCCGCTCGTCTTCGAGCGCGCCGCGCTGTCCCCCGCGTCCACCGGCGCCCTGGTGTGTCTGGCCGTGGGCGCGCTGGGCAAGAGCGCGCAGGTGCCGTTCCACTTCTGGCTGCCTCGCGCCATGGCCGCGCCCACGCCAGTGTCCTCGTACCTGCACTCGGCCGCGATGGTCGCCGCGGGCGTCTTCCTCCTCCAGCGCCTCTACCCCCTGTTCGCCCCGGCCACGGACGTGCGGCACGGCCTGCTCGCCATCGGCTTCCTGTCCATGGGCATGGGCAGCCTGATGGCCCTGGTGGCGGATCCGTTCAAGCGCGTGCTCGCGTACTCCACCATCGCGCAGTACGGCTACGCGCTGGTGCTGGTGGCGCTGGGCTCCGAAGGCGCGCCGCTCTACGTGGCCGCCCACGCGCCGTGCAAGGCCGCCCTCTTCCTCACCGCGGGCGCCGTCACCCAGGTCACCGGGAAGAAGAAGCTGTCCGAGGTCGGAGGCCTGCGCCACTCGCTCCCCGTGCTCGCGGGCGCCAGCGCCGTCGCGGCGGCGGGGCTCGCCGCGCTGCCCCTCACCGTGGGCTTCTTCAAGGACGAGGTCTTCTTCCACGCGCTCGCGAAGGAGGGCCCGGTGTTCATGGCGGCCGGGCTCGTGGGCGCGGGCATGACGCTCGCGTACACGCTGCGCCTGTGGTGGGGCCTCTTCGGCGGACCGCGCCAGGACGTGCCCGCGGCACCGCGCCTGCTCGTGGCCCCCGTGGCCGTGCTCGCCGCGGCCATCCTGCTGGGCGGCGTGCTGCCGGGGCTCCTGGTCGCGCCCTCCCGCGCCGCCGCGGAGGCGATGCGCGGCGAGCCCTCCACGCTGGAGCTCGCGTACCACCTGGACGCGCGCGCGGAGAACCTGCTCGCCGTGGGGGCCTGGGTCCTGGGCGCGCTGCTCTTCGCCACCCGCCGCGCGTGGACGCCCGCGCTCTCCCGCGTGCTGGAAGGCGCGTCCCACGTGGGCGCCGAGCGGGGCTACCGCCTGCTGCTGCACCAGCTGGACCGGCTGTCCACGTGGCTGCACGAGAAGGAGGTGCGCGACCTGCGCGACCGCGTGGCCTCCGTGCTGGTGCCCACGGGCCTGCTGGGCCTGGCGGTGCTGGGCGTGACGCCGCTGCGCGACCGCTTCAAGGTGGGCCCCGTGGGCTGGGCGGACATCACGCTGGTGATGGCGCTCGCCTTCGCGTCCGCCGCCGCGCTGGCCACGCTGCGCGCGAAGGGCCACCTGCGGCTGGTGCTGCTCATCTCCTGCGTGGGCTTCAGCCTGGCCATGGTGTTCGCCTTCGCCGCCGCGCCCGACGTGGCCCTCACCTCCGTGCTGGTGGAGACCACCTTCACGCTGCTCTTCGCGGGCCTGCTGGCCCTGCTCCCCCAAGGCCGCCTCCAGCGCGCCCAGGACGAGTCCCAGAAACCCCGCGGACGCGACCGCCTGGCCGCGGGCGTCGCGGGCGCGAGCGCCTTCCTCCTGAGCTGGAGCGCCCTGTCCCATCTCCACGTCGACCGCGTGGGCGCGCGCACGGTGGTGCTGGCGAAGGCCGCCCACTCGCCCAACGTCGTCGCCGCGGTGCTCACGGACTTCCGGGGCCTGGACACGGTGGGGGAGATGACCGTCGTGGTGACCGCGCTGCTGGGCGTCACCAGCCTCTTGCGCCTGAAGGGGAGGCGGTGAGGCCATGATCTCCTTCGTCCCACCCCTGTCGCGCCTCCTGCTGTGGCCGTCGTTGATCATCGCGCTGGCGTTCTGGCTGAAGGGCGGCGCGTCGGTGGGCGGCGGCTTCCCGGCCGGAGCGCTCGCGGGGCTCGCGGTGCTGCTCCAGTACGTGGTGGTGGGCCGGGACCAGACCCGGCGCTACGTGGCGGTGCGGTACGCGGCGCCGCTGGCGGGCGTGGGGCTGCTGCTGGTGGTGGGCACCGCGTTCCTGCCCGTGCTCGCGGGGTACACGCCCATGAGCCTCTTTCCCCGCCCGGACCAGCAGGAGCTGGGCGTGGGCGGGCTCCACCTGCACACCGCGCTCATCTTCGAGGGAGGCCTGATGCTCATCGTCTTCGGGCTGGTGGTCACCGTCATCGACCGCTTCGCCCTGCGCACCGGGACCCAGGAGGAGTCCGGGCCATGATCCTCATCGCGTCCCTGGTGGTGGGCCTGCTGTTCGCGTGCGGCGTGCGCATGGTGCTGGAGCGCGAGCTGGTGCGCGTGGCGTGCGGCACGGTGCTCATCACCAACTCCAGCGTCCTGCTCATCCTCGCGGGCTCCTTCCCGGAGCGGGGCGAGGCGCTGAGCGTGCAGCCCGGCTGGCCGGTGACGGATCCGGTGCTCCAGTCGCTGGCGCTCACGGCCATCGTCATCGGCTTCGCGGTGTCCGCGCTGCTGCTCACGCTGGTGCACCGCACGCAGCGGGCGCACGGCTCGCTGCGCACGGACCGGCTGGTGGAGGCGGAGCTCAAGCGCGTGCACGCCGTGGAGAAGGAGGAGGACCGCTGATGCCGCTCTGGGGGCCGCTGCTCCTGCCGTGGGTGCTGGGCACGGTGCTGGCGTTCCTGGACGGACGCCGCGCGTGGGTGGCGTGGCTGGCCATCGCGGGGCTCGCGGGCACGCTCGTGTGCACGGTGTGGCTGTTGCCCCAGGCCTGGAGCGCGCAGGCGCCCCAGTTCGTCACGGGGGACTGGCCGGTGGGCGTGGGCATCCGCCTGCGAGCGGATCAGCTGTCCATCGTGTTCGCGCTGGTGTCCACGGCGGTGCTGCTGGGCACGCTCGTGTACGAGCACGTGGCGGGGGGCATCACGTCGCGCAGCTTCCCCGCGCTGGTGGTCTTCATGGGCGCGGGGCTCACGGGGGTGTTCTTCACGTCGGACGCGTTCAACTTCTACGTCTTCTTCGAGCTGGCGATGACCGCCGCGTTCGGGCTGGCGTCGTATGGTGAGCGGGCCCGGAACCTGCGCGCCGCGTTCACCTTCGTGGTGGTGAACCTGATGGGGTCCACGCTGTTCCTCACGGCGGTGGTGATGCTGTACCTGACCACCGGCACGCTGGACATGCTGTCCATCATCGCGTGGGGACAGGCAGGGGAGCCCTTCGCGCTGCTGGTGCCGGGCACGCTGCTCTTGTGCGCGTTCGGGGTGAAGCTGGGCTTCTTCCCGTTCCACTTCTGGGCGCCCGCGGTGTACCGGGACGCGGGCCCCACGGTGGCGGCGCTGCTCGCCGGAGCGCTGGCGAACATCGGCAGCTATGGCCTGCTGCGCTTCGGCGTGGACGTGATGCCGCAGGTGCTGGCGCAGGCCCGGCCGCTGCTGGAGATACTGGGCGCGGCGAGCATCCTCTACGGCTCCGTGCTGGCGCTCTCCCGGCGGGACACGCGCGAGGTGCTCGCGTACGCGTCCATCTCGCAGGCGGGGCTCATCATCGCCGCGCTGAGTCTGGCGGGCCGGGAAGGCCTGTGCGCGGCGGTGGCGCTGGCGCTGGCGGGCTCCGTGGACAAGACGGCGCTGTTCCTGGCGCAGGACCGGGGCGGCGAGCGGGCGCGCCGCGCCTACTCGGTGGCTGCCTTCAGCACGGCGGGGGTGCCGCCCACCGCGGGCTTCTGGTCCAAGGCCTGGCTGCTGCGAGCGGCGCTGGAGCAGGGGCATGTCTGGCTCGCGGGGCTGGTGGTGCTGGCGAGCATCCTGTCGCTCCTGGCCCTCTTCCGCGCCTACCAGCGCGAGCCGTGGTTGAGGGAGGGCGCGGCCCTGCACCGGGGCACGGGCGCGGTGGTGTACGCGCTGTCCCTGGCGCTCATCGCCGCGGGCCTCTGGCCGGAGCCGCTCCTGCGCGCCGGACGCGACGCCATCCAGGGCCTGGGGACGCTGCCATGAGCCCGCGCACGCTGGTGAACATGCTGGCCCTGGCGCTGCTGTACGCGCTGATGGTGGGCAGCTTCCACCCGGTGGACCTCGCGCTGGGCGCGGTGCTGGCCCTGGGCGTGATGCGCCTGTTCCCCCTGGCCGGCCTGCCGCCGGTCCTGAGCGCTCGCGAGCACTGGCACCGCACGCTGCACCTGCCCCGCTTCGTCTGGGCCCTGGCCGTGCTGGTGACGCGCAGCTGCTTCCACGTGCTCACCATCATCTTCGGCCCCGCCGGCCGCGCGAATCACGCGGGCGTGGTGGAGGTGCCCATGGGCGAGCGCACCCCGCGCGGCGTGCAGGTGTCCTCGTGGGTCATGTCCCTGGCCCCGGGCACGGTGTTGCTGGAGCTGGACTGGAAGAAGCGCGTGATGCGCATGCACGCGCTGGACGCGTCGGAGCCGGACGAGCTCATCCGCCAGCAGGACAACTTCTACCAGCGCTACCAGCGCGCGGTGTTCCCGTAGGGAGGCGGACAGGCGATGCACGAGACCTTCTTCACCCTGGCCATCGTGTGGATGGTGGGCCTGCTGGGCGCGATGGTGCTGCTGGCCTCGCGTCAGCGCTCCTCGGCGGACATGCTCATGTCCGTGGACACGCTGGGGCTGGTCATCTGCGCGGTGCTGGCGCTGTACGGCGCCACCCGCGGCGAGGCCGGCTACCTGGACGCGGCCCTGGTGCTGGCCCTGCTCTCCTACGTGCAGACCGTGGCCGGCGCCCGCTTCCTGCACCACGGCCGCACCTTCCACGACGAAGAGGACTCCCGATGATGTCCGCAGGGGTGCAGTGGGTGGCCGACGCCCTGGTGGCGCTGGGCCTGCTCTTCATCACCGCCGCCATCATCGGCATGTACCGGCTGCCCTCGGTGCTCACGCGGGTGCACGCGGCGGGCGCGGTGCCCTTCGGCGGGGCGCTGGTCATCATCGGCGCCACGCTGGCGACGGAGGACGGCTGGCTCCTCATGCGAGGGCTGCTCGTCGCCGCGTTCCTGATGCTCACCATCCCCAGCTCCGCCCACGCCATCGCCTGGCTGGCGGAGAAGCGGCCGGAGCTCGCCCACGACAAGGGCCAGCGGCACGGGCCACGGAAGCCCGAGCACCTGTAGCCGCCTGCACGCAGGCCCGCCCACGGGAGGGCGGAACGGGCACCCGGATGCCCCCGGGCTCCAGGGCCCACCGCGGTCACTAGCTTGATGCACGAGGGACCTCCATCACCCCTGCCCAGGAGCCTCGCGCATGAGCGCCACCGTCAGCGACTACCTCATCTACCGCCTCATCCAGTGGGGCGTGCGCCGCCTTTATGGCTACCCGGGCGACGGCATCAACGGCCTGATGGGCGCGCTGGGGCGCAACTCCGAGATGAAGTTCGTGCAGGTCCGCCACGAGGAGATGGCCGCCTTCGCCGCCTGCGCGCACGCGAAGTTCACCGGCGAGGTGGGCGTGTGCATGGCCACCTCCGGTCCGGGCGCCGTCCACCTGCTCAACGGCCTCTACGACGCGAAGCTGGACCACCAGCCCGTGGTGGCCATCGTCGGCCAGCAGGCCCGCACGGCCCTGGGCGGCCACTACCAGCAGGAGGTGGACCTCACCACGCTCTTCAAGGACGTGGCCAGCGAGTACGTCACCATGGTGACCGCGCCCTCCGCCGTCCGCCACGCGCTGGACCGCGCCGTGAGAATCGCCCGGTGCGAGCGCACCGTGACGTGTCTGGTGTTGCCCAACGACTTGCAGGAGCTGCCCTACGAACCGCCCGCGCGCAAGCACGGCACCGTGCACTCCAGCGTGGGCTACGCATCCCCCCGGGTGATTCCCCAGGACGCGGACCTGCGCCGCGCCGCGGACGTCCTCAACGCCGGCAAGAAGGTGGCGATGCTGGTGGGCGCGGGCGCCATGAACGCCGCGGACGAGGTGCTGGAGGTCGCGGACCGGCTGGGCGCGGGCGTCGCCAAGGCGCTCCTGGGCAAGGCGGTGCTGCCGGACGCGCTGCCCTTCGTGACGGGCTCCCTCGGCCTCTTGGGCACGAAGCCCAGCTGGGACCTGATGCAGGAGTGCGACACGCTGTTGATGGTGGGGACCAGCTTCCCCTACTCGGAGTTCCTGCCACCGGAGGGCCAGGCGCGCGGCGTTCAAATCGACCTGGACGGCCGGATGCTCTCCATCCGCTACCCCATGGAGGTGGGGCTCGTCGGCGACGCGAAGGAGACGCTGCGCGCGCTGATTCCCCAGCTGAAGCGCAAGGAGGACCGGAGCTGGCGCGAGGGCGTGGAGAAGGGCGTGGCGCGCTGGTGGAAGGTGCTGGAGGCGCGCGCCATGACGGACGCGAACCCCCTCAACCCGCAGCGCGTGTTCTGGGAGCTGTCCCCGAAGCTGCCCGCGGACGTCATCCTCACGGCGGACTCGGGCAGCTCCACCAACTGGTTCGCGCGCGACCTGAAGGTGCGTCAGGGGATGATGGCGTCCCTGTCCGGCAACCTGGCCACCATGGGCTGCGGCGTGCCGTACGCCCTGGGCGCGAAGTTCGCCTTCCCGCACCGCCCGGTGCTCGCGGTGGTGGGTGACGGCGCCATGCAGATGAACGGCAACGCGGAGCTCATCACCGTGGCGAAGTACTGGAAGGAGTGGAAGGATCCGCGCCTCATCGTCCTGGTGCTCAACAACCGCGACCTGAACCAGGTGACGTGGGAGCAGCGGGTGATGACGGGCGACCCGAAGTACGCCGCGTCCCAGGACCTGCCGGACTTCCCCTACGCGAAGTACGCCGAGTCCCTGGGCCTCAAGGGCCTCCGCGTGGACCGGCCGGACCGCGTCGCCGCCGCCTGGGATGAGGCGCTGGCCGCGGACCGGCCCGTCGTCTTCGAGGCCTATACGGACCCGGACGTGCCGCCCCTGCCGCCGCACATCACCGTGGCGCAGGCGAAGATGTTCGCCTCCGCCGTCGTGAAGGGCGACGCGGACGCGGGCGGCTTCCTCAAGCAGTCCATGAAGGAAGTGGTGGAGACCCTGCTCCCCCACAAGGGCGGCAGGTCCTGACGGGGGACCCCCGGGCCCTCAAGCGTCCTGCTTGAGGGCCTCGGCCGGAGCGATGCGGGTGGCGGCGAGCGCGGGAATCCAGCTGGCCGCCAGCGCGGTGAGGAAGAGCAGCGTGGGCGCTCCCACGAAGATGAGCGGGTCGTGGGGCGTGATGCCATACAGCAGCGCGGAGAGCGCGCGGGCCAGCAGCCCCGCGCCTGGCAGCCCCACGGCGAGCCCCAGGCCGGTGAGCCACAGTCCCTGGGTCACGACCAGCCGGAGCAGTCCCCGAGGCGTCGCACCCAGCGCGCTCCGGATGCCCAGCTCCCGGGTCCGCTGCGCCACCCAGAAGGCCAGCAGGCCATACAACCCCACCGAGGCCAGGACCGCGCCCAGCAGCGCGAACGCCGCCAGCAGTCCGCCCAGCACCCGCACCCGGGCGGAGCCGGCCTCCACCACGCGCTCCAGCGGGCGGACGTTGAGCAGCCGCAGGTTCGGGTCCGCCGCGCGGACCTCCTCCTGTAGCAGCGCCAGCAACTGGGGCGCCGGCAGCGACGACTTCACCGCCAGGTTCAGGCTCTTGCGCATGTCCTGGCCCAGCGGGACGTAGAGGTCCCCGGCCGGCGCCACCGAGATGCGCTCCATGGGCACGTCCCCGACGACGCCAATGACCTCCCGGGGCGCCGCGTCCCTCTCCAACTGGAGCCGGACACCCACCGGGTTCCGGCCCGGGAGATACCGGCGCGCGAAGGCCTCGCTGACGACCACCACGGGGGGATGGTCCGCTGTGTCGCCCGCGTCCATGAGGCGGCCCTGCTTCAACGCGATGCCCATGGCCCGGAACGCGCCCGCGCTGGCCGGCACGTAGCCGGCCCGGGGAGGCATCCCGGACGGCGGAGGCATCCCCGCGACGTGGAAGCCCGCCGTCTCGCGCCAGACCTCACCGGAGAAGGGGAGGGCCGCGGTGAGCCCGGCCGCGTCCACGCCGGGGAGCGTCTCCAGCCGCGCGGTGAGCGCCTGGGCCAGGGCCGGGGCCCGGGCCTCGTCGGGGAGCTGCTCCAGCGGGAAGAACACCTCCGCGACGGTGACGCGCTCGGGCTCGAAGCCCAGCGGCACGGCCTGGAGCTTCCACAGCGTGCGCAGCATGAGCCCCGCGCCCACCAGCGGCACCAGCGCCAGGGACAGCTGCGCGACGACCAGCGCCGAGCGCGCCCAGCCCAGGGACGTCGCGCCGCGCCCGCCGCGCATCATCGGCGAGAGCACGGCCCGGGCCTCTCCGCGCGAGGCGTGGAGCGCGGGCAGCACCCCCACCAGCACCGCCGTCGCCAGCGACACGGCCGCCGCGACGCCGAGCAGGGAGGGCTCCAGCCCCGGGCCGGACACGAACCAGCCGGGAATGAAGAGGGTGAGCAGTCCCCGCCCCCAGAGCGCGAGCAGCAACCCGCCCACGCCTCCGAACGCGGCCCGGACCGCGCTCTCCACGAACACCTGCCGGACCAGCTGCCACCGGGTCGCTCCCAGCGCCAGGCGCACCGACAGCTCGTGCATCCGCGCGCTGCCCCGCGCGAGCAGCAGGTTCGCGAGGTTCGAGCACCCCAACAGCAACAGCAGCACCGCCGCCCCGGCCGCGATCCGCAGCTGGGACAGGGACTGCTCGACGAAGTACGCGTGGAGGGGCTCCACGTGCACCCCCACCCGTGGCTCGCCCGGGACGGCCTCCGCGGCGAGCGTGAGCGGAAGCAATTCCCCCCGGGCCTGCTCCAGGGAGACGCCCGGACGCATCCGGCCCACGACGCGCAGTGTGTTGCCTCCGTCGTGGAGCGCATCCAGCGCCAGGGGCTTCCACGCCTCCACCTCCGGTTCGAAGCGGAAGTCCTCCGGCAGCACGCCCACGATGACGTGCGACAGGCCGTCCAGCAGGACGCTCCGGCCCAGGACTGCGGGGTCCGCCCCATACAGCCGCTGCCACAGCGCGTGGGTCAGCACCAGCTCGCGGTCGCGGCCGGGGACCTCTCCTTCCGTCCCCCAGAGCCGCCCCAGGGCGGGCCGGACGCCCAGCAGGGGCATCAGCCCCGCGGAGGCGCGTCCCACGGTCAGCCGCGCCTCCAGCCCTGCTCCGTCCAGGAGCTGCTTCGCCACCCGCACGCCCTCGATGCCGGAGAAGCTCCGGGCCCCCTCGCGCCAGGCGTTCCACACCGGCAGGCTCACGCGGGTGCGGTCCTTGTGCGGCCCGGCCCCCGCGCCCGGCGTCGTCGCCTGGAAGAGGCGGACCAGTTGCTCCGCCTCCGGATACGGCAGGGGTTGCCAGAGCACCGGGTACACGACACTGAAGACCGCGGTGGTCGCGCCCATGGTGAGCGCGAGCGTCAACACGACGACCGCGGTGAAGAGCTTCTCCCGGGCCATCGAGCGCAACGTGCGCCGGACTTCGTGCAAGAGCATGGACCTGTCAGGGGTGGGGGACGAGGACGTGCGTGTAGCAACGAGGATGCCACGCACGGCCCTGCCCCGCCGGACGGCTCACGCGGGCCCGGCGTCTGACCGGAACTGGGAACGGTCGTCCCAGTTCCGCGAATCGGGCTCCTCCTCCTTCACCAGCCAGCGCATCGTCGCCTCTGTCACGACGCCGAACAGGGCCGTCTGCGCGAACAGCCAGACGTGCTCCGCGCGCGACCAGGTGTTCGCGAGCGCCGTCGCCTTGAACAGGGGAAACGCCGCGCGCTCGAACGCCAGCACGCCCAGGCCCAGCAGCACGCCGCTGTGCAGCAGGGTCCACTTCGAGGTGCGCACCCGCACCAGGCCCCAGCCCATCCCCAGCAGGGGCCCATAGCCCGCGCGCAGCGCGAAGGCCCACTGCGACGCCTCATGCCGGGACAGCTTCCGGCGGAACAGCCGGCTCAGCACGTGCCGCGCGATGTTGCGCGCGGCGTAGGGCGGCGGATGGCCCAGCCAGGCATTGCGCACGGTGACCAGCAATCCCAGCGCGCCGGTGCCCACGGCCCCGGAGACATAGGCCGCGGCGTATGGATTCCTCATGGCCTACCCCTTCATCAGGTTGCGCATCACGAACCACAGGTTGGCCGGACGCTCCGCCAGCCGGCGCATGAAATAGGGATACCAGTGCTTCCCATACGGGACATAGACACGCACCGGATGCCCGTCCTTCACCAGCCGCTCCTGGAGGTCGCGCCGGATGCCATACAGCATCTGGAATTCGAAGGCGCCCTTGGGCAGCTGCCGGCGCGCGGCGTATTCCAACGTGGCGTCGATCATCCGCTCATCATGCGTGGCGATGCCGTGATACACGCCGCTGTCCAACAGGATGCGCATGCAGCGCACGAAGTTCGCGTCCACGTCCTTCTTGTCCGGGAAGGCCACGTCGGGACCCTCCAGGTAGGCCCCCTTGCACAGCCGGATGCGGACGCGCTCGGCGCACAGGGCCTTCGCGTCCTCCTCCGTGCGCTTGAGGTAGCTCTGGAGCACCGCGCCCACGTGCCGCTCGCCGAACTCCGAGTGCAAATCCCGCACGATGTCCAGGGTCGTCTGCGTGACGGCGCTCTCCTCCATGTCCACGCGCACGAACGAGTCCCGCGCCGTCGCGTCCGCCACCACCGCCCGCGCGTTCTGTAGCGCCAGGCTCCGGTCGAACAGCAGACCGCACTGCGTGAGCTTCAGCGACACGTTGGCCCGCACGCCCACCTGGTCGATGCGCGCCAGCAGCCGCAGATACTGCTTCACCTCGTCGCGAGTCTCCGGAGGTGAGCGCACCGCTTCGTTGAGGTGGTCGAAGCTGGCCATCAGCCCCTTCGCCGTGAGGGCCTTCACCGCGTCCACCGCCTCCTCCAGCGTCTCGCCCGCGATGAAGCGGGACGCCAGCTGGCGAAAGGGTTTGAGCCGCGTGGCCACGTCCTTCAGGTTGGACTGACGCGACAGGAACAACAGCGCGGAGCGGGACAGCTGGTCTGCGGCCGTGGTCATGTGGATGTGTTCCCCCACGGCTAGAGATAACGCCTGCTCAGTCAGGGTGCCGCGACAGGAAGTCGGACACGCGTTCATTGAACGCTTCCGGGTGGCTCATGTACGGCAGGTGACTGGCCGTCTCCAGGAACTCCAGCCGGGCGCCCGGCACGTGCGCCGCCACGTCGCGCGCGGCGGCCGGAGGCACCAGCAGGTCCCGGCCGCCCTCGATGATGAGCGTGGGCACGCGCAGCTCCCGCAGCCGGTGCAGGAAGTCCGCGGACAGGATGTCGCGCAGCCGCCGCATCAGCTCCAGCGGCGAGATGCGCCGGGCCTCGCGGACAATCTCCGCCCGCCCCTCCGCCGGCAGCCACCGGCCCCCCATGACCCGCGCCACCGTGGGCGCGAACACATACGCCAGCGGCCGGGGCGCCCGCACCAGCGTGGACAGCGACAACGCCAGCCGCCGCACCTTGCGCACGCTGGCCACCGGCGACACCAGCACCAGCGCCTTCACCCGCTGGGGGTGCTCCAACGCATACGCGATGGACAGCAGGCTGCCGTAGGAGGACCCCATCAACGCGAAGCGCTCCGGCAGCCCCGCCTCCGGGTGGTTGAGCACCGACAGGTTCCACTGGAGCGGGGTATGCGTCGCCGGTGTCTTCAGCGGCGGCGTCCACAACAGCAGGTTCCACCCTTCCGCCAGCGGCTCCATGGGCGCGAAGGACCGGCCACTGGCGCCCAGCCCCGGAAGACAGACCACCGTGCGTGATACATCCCTGTTGCCCCCGGGGAAGGTGAACAGCCGCACCGCCGTGCCCCGGACGACGCGCTCCTCGCAGTCCAGCCGTTCATAGCCACGCTGGATGTCTTCCACGTCCGGGGCACGGCGGTGCGGCTGTTCACC
>NZ_RAWC01000165.1:0-20281 GCF_003611685.1 Corallococcus sp. CA049B
GCGGCGGGCTTGGGCGGGGTCGCCGCCGGCTTGGGGCCGGCGACCGGGCCGTCCGGGGCCGCGTTGCGGAGCACCTGCTCGAACTTCGCCCAGTCCTCCTTGAAGTGCGCCGGGTCCGGCAGCCCCTGCTCGCGGTGCTTCAGGGACGGGGCCCATCGCAGGGCGTACGCCTCGCCCACGTGGAAGCTGGGCGGGGGCGGCACGCCGTAGGTGGCCGGGTCGAAGAAGGCGTCATCCAGGTCGTCGAAGCCGTACGCGCGCGCCTTCTGGATGAAGTTGGGGATGATGCCGGTGGGCGCGTGGTAGCCCAGGATGTTCTCGTGCTCGTCCTTGGCGACGGGCGTGAAGACGAAGATGTCCTGGGTGCGGTACTCGCCCTTCTCCGTGAGGGGCAGCACCTCCGACAGGGCAATCGTCTTGCGGCTGCCGTCGTGGAGGCGCTCGCAGCAGATGATGAAGTTGATGGCGCTGGCCACCTGGGCGCGCACGGCGACCATGGGCAGCTCCACGGACGACATGAGGCACAGGGATTCAATGCGGCGCAGCGTGTCCGTGGGCGTGTTCGCGTGCGTGGTGGCCAGCGAGCCGCCGTGGCCGGTGTTCATGGCCTGCATGAGGTGGAAGGCCTCGCCGCCGCGCACCTCGCCCACCACGATGCGGTCGGGGCGCAGACGCAGCGCGGAGTGCAGCAGGTCACCCATGTCCACCGCGCCCTTGCCGAACTTGTCGGCGGGGCGGGATTCGAAGGCCACGATGTGGGACTGGTTGAGCTGGAGCTCGGCGGAGTCCTCGATGGTGAGGATGCGCTCCTCGTCCGGGATGAGGGACGAGACGATGTTGAGCAGCGTCGTCTTTCCGGAGCCCGTGCCGCCGGCCACCAGCATGTTGAGCTTGGTGGCGATGCCGGCCTCGATGAGGCGCGCCATGGGCTTGGTCAGCGACTTGAACTTCAACAGCGAGTCGATGGTCAGCTTGTCCTTGAAGAACTTGCGGATGGAGATGGTGGTGCCGTTGCGCGCGATGGGCGGAATCACCACGTGGATGCGGCTGCCGTCGGGCAGGCGCGCGTCCAGGCGGGGGCGCTCCTCGGACAGGGGGCGGCCCACGAACTGGGCCATGTTGCGCGCGGCGCCCAGCAGACCTTCATCGGAGAAGGAAGCATCCGTCTTGATCAGCCGGCCCTTGCGTTCGATCCACACGTCGGTGGGGCCGTTGATCATGATTTCCGACACCGACTCGTCGTCCAGGTAGGGGAGGACGGGCTTGAGGAAGGCGCGGAGCGACTCGGTGTACATCGTCATGGCGGGCGCAAGGCTAGCGCGCTCCGGCCCGGGCCCCAAGCTCCCGCCTTGAGTGCCTGCTCGCTTTCCGGTGCGGCGGGCCGCCTCAGGACGCGCGCGCTGGTCTAGGGTGCGGCCCTGGGAGGGACACAATGAGCCTGGCGGACGGGTTGCCCGAGGACTGGAAGGAAGTACTGCAGGACGCCATCCACGCTCCGTCGTTCCTGGAGCTGGAGAAGTTCGTGCGCCAGGAGCGCCAGGAACACACCGTGTTCCCGTCGGAGGAGGACGTGTTCTCCGCGTTCCGCTTCACGCCCTACGCGGACGTGCGCGTGCTGCTCCTGGGCCAGGACCCCTACCACGGCCCCGGTCAGGCCCATGGCCTCGCCTTCTCCGTCCAGCCCGGCGTGCCGCCCCCGCCCTCGCTCGTGAACATGTTCAAGGAGCTCCACAGCGACGTGGGCGCGCCGAAGCCTCGCGACGGGTCGCTCATCCCTTGGGCGAAGCAGGGCGTGTTCCTGCTCAACACCGTGCTCACCGTGCGCCAGGCCTCCCCCAACAGCCACGCGAAGCACGGCTGGGAGCCCTTCACCGACGCCGTCATCCGCGCCGTCAGCGCCAAGGAGGACCCCGTCGTCTTCCTGCTCTGGGGCAAGCCCGCGCAGAAGAAGGCGGCCCTCATCGACGCGAAGCGCCACGTCGTCCTGGAGGGCGTGCACCCCTCGCCGCTGTCCGCGAGCAAGGGGTTCTTCGGCAGCAAGCCGTACAGCACCACCAACGCCGCGCTCAAGAAGCACGGCCAGCACACCATCGACTGGGAGCTGCCCTCGTAGGAGCGTGTCGCGTGGGTTGGCTATAGTGCCCGCCCACGATGGCCACGACCTTCCTCGAAGACGCCGCACGCACCCAGGCCGCTGAAGCCGTCGCGGCCATTGAGTCCCAGACCGCCGCGGAGGTCGTGGTGTCCGTGCGCCGCGCCTCCGGCGACTACGCCCACACCGATGCCCGGCTGGGCGCGGCCGTCGCCTTCGTCATGCTGGGGGTCCTCCTGTTCATCCCGCAGGAGGTCCACCTCTTCGCCTTCCCGCCCGTGGTGCTCCTGTCCTACGCCGCGGGCGTGATGGGGGGCCGCCTGCTGCCGTCGCTGCGCCGCGCGCTCACCCCGCGCAAGCTCCAAGAGGACTCCGTGCGCACCGCCGCGAAGGCCGCCTTCACGGAGCTGGGCGTTTCGCACACGTCGCGCCGCACCGGCATCCTGGTGTTCGTCTCCCTCTTCGAGCGCCGCGTGGAGGTCGTCACCGACTACGGCGTGGACACCTCGCTCATGGGCGCCGAGTGGCAGGACGCGCTCACGCAGCTGTCCGCCGCGCTGTCCACGTCCACCGCGCCCGAGCCCTTCCTCCAGGCCCTGCGCCGCATCCAGGCGCCGCTCTCGCGCGTGCTGCCTCGCCTGGAGGATGACGTGAACGAACTGCCGGACATGCCCGGGGCCGTGGCGTGAGGCGCTCCTCTTCCGTCCTCCTCCTCGCCGTCGCGCTGTTCCTCGGGCTGGGCCTGACCTCGCTCCCGGACGCCGAGGCGCGCCCCGGCGGCGGCAGCACCTACCGGGGCTCCAGCCGCAGCTCGTCCAGCTCCAGCAGCCGCGGTTCGTCGAGCAGCCGCAGTTCGTCCAGCTCCAGCAGCCGGTCGTCCTCCTTCGGCTCCAGCAGCAGCCGGTCCTCCTCCTCGTACAGCTCCGGCCCCCGCTCCTACGGCTCCAGCGGTTCGTCATCCTCGGATGGCGGTGGGGCGTTCGGGGGCTTCTGCCTGCTCATCGTCGTGATGGGCGTGGTGGCCATCGTCGTCATGAACCTGAAGACGGGCGCGGGGGAGAAGGACTGGAGCACCACCACGCCCCATGCGCCTCCGCCGCCCCAGCGCCAGGGCTCGCTGCGCACGAAGCTCTCGCGCCTGGCCCGCGTGGGCCCCAAGGGTTCGGACGGATCGACGCAGCCGTTGGATCCGGAGTTCTCCATCGTCCTCTTCGAGGACTTCGTCTATTCGCTCTTCGCCCGCGTGCACGAGGCGCGCGGCGGCGACCGCCTGGACACGCTGGGCGGCTGGCTGTCCGACGGCGCCATCGCTTCGCTCCAGGAGATGGGCACCCCGGACGCGGTGAAGGCCGTGGTGGTGGGCGCCGTCACGTACGAGGCCGTGGAGGGCATCAGCGCGAACAGCCAGCGCGTCCGCGTCGTCCTGCGCTTCGAGGCCAACTACACGGAGGTCACCTCCGGCTCCGAGCAGAGCTGGTACGTCGCGGAGGAGTGGCTGCTGGAGCGCGACGCGTCCGCGAAGTCCCGGGCGCCCGAGGACGCGCGCGCGTTCAAGTGCCCCCACTGCGGCGCGCCGCTGGAGTCCGTGCACGGCCACAAGTGCTCGTACTGCGACACGGTGGTGAACACCGGCGAGTTCGACTGGGTGGTGACGCGCGTGGCGTCGCAGGAGCGCGAGCGGCGCGGCCCGCAGCTCACCGGCACCACGGAGGAGCAGGGCACGGAGCTGCCCACCGTGAAGGACTCGCGCGCGCAGGAGCGGCTGAACGCGCTGCTGCATGACGACCCGGAGGCGACGCCGCTGGCGCTGCGCAAGCGCCTGGAGTTCATCTTCCACGAGATGCAGACCGCGTGGGCCGCGCGCGAGTGGAAGGGCATGCGGCCCTTCCTCAGCGACAACCTCTTCCAGACGCAGCTGTACTGGATCAACGCCTACCGCGCGGCGGGCCTGCGCAACATCACGGAGAACGCGCACATCACGAACATGGTGCTCGCCCGGGTGACGCGGGATGCGTACTTCGACGCCGTCACCCTGCGCGTGTTCGCGTCCAGCCTGGACTACACGGTGCGGGACCGGGACGGACAGGTCGTGGGCGGCAGCCGTTCCCGCGAGCGCGCCTACAGCGAGTACTGGACGCTCATCCGCGGCCGGGGCGTGCAGGGCAAGCCCTCCACGCAGAAGCAGTGCCCGTCGTGCGGCGCGCCGCTGTCCATCAACATGGCGGGCCACTGCACGCACTGCCAGGCGCGCGTGACCTCCGGCGAGTTCGACTGGGTGCTCAGCCGCATCGAACAGGACGAGTCGTACCAGGGCTGATCATGCTCACGCTCCATGGGTTTTCGTTGCTCGGTCTCCTCGTCATGGCCACTCCGGCCGCCTCGGCTCCACAGTCCTTTGGAGATTGGTTCGATGCGCGTGCGAAGGCGGAGAAGGCCTTCGTCCGCGTGCGTTTCCAGGTGGATCTCGACGGAGATGACCGGGATGACGATGTCGCCTGCTACGTCTTCGAGACACCCAAGGAATGGGTCACCACCGCGCCTGTCATCCTGGTGGGGCTCGCCACCGGTGAGCGCTTCGCCTTGCGCGGCCAGGGGCTGGGCCCCGGGTTCGCCGAGTGCCCGAGGTCTCTCCTCCCGAGCACGATGAATCCCCTGAAGATCCTGCTCATTGAGATGAGCGCACCGACGGGCTTCCGGGCGGAGGCATTCCTCCGCTTCGACAAGAAGGGGCCTCTGCTGACGAGCAGCAGGACCCTTGATCAGCGCCACATCCGGATCGTGGACCTGGTGCGGCAGGAAGCGGAGCTCATCTCCTTCGAAGCGTCCAACGCCACGCCCACGGACGGCGGCGACATCGATTCGGGGCAAGAGTCGCCCCCCGTGCGGTCCTCCGCGATGCTCGCCTCCGGCACGAAGGTTCCGGCGCCCCCCGCGCCGGTCTGGCCGAGCTGGGGTCAGAAAGATTGGGCAGGCTTCTCGGATGCGAACCTGAAGGTGCAGTGGCTGCGCAAGGGCGACGGAGTGACGCTCATCGCGACGCTCCAGGACGACCATCCGGTGCCGGCCACCGACACCCGCGTGAAGGCCATCCTCGCGGCGGATCACCTGGAGCTGTGGTGGCGCGAATGGAATGCGGGTTCCGCGCGTCCGGTGCGGTTGGGCGTGGCGCGCACCGCCGACGGCAAGCCCGTGGCCACCTGGCTCCAGCCGCCCGACCGCAAGGACACGCCGCTCCCTCCCGTCCGGTGGACCGCTCCTGACCGGATGGAGGTGGACCTGCCCATCAGCTGGATCCGGGGCAGGACGCCGGCGGGGACCCTCCCCAGCGACCTGGAGCCGCCGTCGGAGCGGACGGAGCTCACGGTCGCCTTCTCCGACAATGATGGCAGGGGACCGGAAACGCTCCTCTCCACCACCCCAAAGCGTCCTGACGGGGAGACCTTCAGCTTCCTCTTCATCGCTGAACCGGATTGTCCCTTCCCCCGGTTGAGCAAGCGCGTCCTCCAGTGGGTGCCCGTCAGTCAGGGCACCACGCTGCGTGAACTCGTCTGGTAGTGCCAGCCGACCGGGCGTGGATCCCCCAGGACATCCACGCGAGGAGGACTAGGATGCGGTGCATCATGACCGCGCCCTTCCTCGCCGCCACCCTCGTTGAACCGCTGGAACCCGGGCATTACCGCTCGCGCTATGAGGCGCCCTGGTATCAGGGCCGGGGCGCCTACGGCGGTGTGGTGGCGGGGCAGGTGCTGCGCGCGCTGGAGCACCACCTCAACGACGCCAACAGGCAGGTGCGCTCGTTCACCGTGCACTTCTGCTCGCCCGCGGCGGAGGGCGTGGCGGACCTGCACACGCGCATCGAGCGCGCCGGCAAGCTCGTCACCCATGCCACCGCGCGGGTGGAGAGCGGCGGCGTGGTGGTGGCCGTCGCCACGGCGACCTTCGGCGCCGCTCGCGGTGGAGCCCCCGAGTACATGGACTTCGTCATGCCGGCGGTACCCGCGCCCGGGACGCTCACGCCCGTCCCCGACGACGTGCCCATGCCGGACTTCTGCCGCTTCTTCGAGTACCGCTACTGCGTGGGCTCGCCGCCGTATTCAGGTGGACCCGAGGCGGAGGTGGGCGGCTGGCTGCGGCCTCGCGTCCCCATGGCGCTGGACCCGGCGCTGTGCGTGGGGTTGATGGATGCGTATCCGCCGTCCGTGCTGTCCCGGCTGGACGGCTTCCGCGCGGCGGCGTCCGTGGACTTCAGCGTGCAGTTCTTCCAGCCGTTCCCGGTGAAGGGTCTCGCGCCGGACGCGCACTACCTGCGCACCGGCCGCTCGCGCCAGGCCGCGGACGGCTACACGGAGGAGACCCAGCTCCTCTGGGCGGAGGACGGCACGCTGCTCGCGCAGTGCCGTCAGCTCGTCGCCGTGCTCGGCTGATCAGGTCACCAGCTCGGCCACCACGGCGTGGTGGTCGGAGACGGCGTCGGGCAGACGCTCGTAGCGGGTGAAGCGCAGGGCGTGGGAGATGAGCACCTGGTCCAGGCGCTGACGCGCGTGCGGAACGGGATACGTGGGCTCGCCTTCGGAGGGCGTGTGCAGTCCCAGCTCCGCGCACAGGCGGGCCACGGGACCGTCCACGTCCTCCGCGTTGAAGTCGCCCATCACCACGCGAGGCCGCTGTGGCCGCTGGCGCAGGGCGTGGATGAGCTGATCCACCTGACGCCGCCGCACCGCCGCGGAGAACGGATCCAGGTGCAGGGACACGAGCTCCGGTCCGTACCCTCCGGAGCGCGTGGCCACGACGTAGCCCTTGTCCACGCGCCGGTCGCGCCCGAAGTGCGCCGCGTCGCACGACTCCAGCGGCTGCCGGGACAAGAGCGCGGTGCCCTGCGCGAACAGCCCGGGGACGCCGGAGTGCACGCCGTGATGCACGTGCGGATACCCGGCCTGCGCCGCGATGCGGGCCACCTGATCCACCCGTCCGCTGAAGAGGCTGGACCGGTCCGCCTCCTGCAACGCCACCACGTCCGCGCCTTCACGGGCGAGCAGCGCCGCCACCCGGTCCAACGTGCCCAGCAGCGCGGAGCGCCTGCGCAGGAAGGGCAGGGGCACGGCGAACGGCGCACCGTGCGCCACGTTCAGGGTGAGGACCTTGAGTCGCACGGGCCCGGTGCGCGCGGAGCGGCTCAGGCGGCGATCTGCTTGCGCAGCAGCCGCGTCAGCTCCGCGGGGTCCACCGGCTTGGGCAAGAGCTCCGCGCCGTAGCGGATGGCCACGGGCAGCAGGTCATCCAGGTCCGAGTGGCCGGTGAGGAAGATGAACGGCGCGCGGCACTCCTGCAGCTCGCGAATGGCGACGAGCACGTCGGAGCCGTTCATGTCCGGCATGTTGTAGTCGCACAGGATGGCGGCGACGCCGTTGAGGTCCAGGTGGAAGGCCTCGGCGGGGGACTGCACCGTGAGCACCGTGTAGCCCGCGCCCCGCAGGGTGTCTCCCACGGTCGCGAGCACGAAGAGGTCATCGTCGATGACCAGCACGGTTGGCATGGGCGGTCCTCCCGCGCCTGAGCGGCGCGCCGATGCGCGCGAGTGTATCCGAGCCCGCGCGTCCGCGCGCCACGCCCCACCGGACAAGTCGCCGGGGTCGGGACCACCCCGTCGTAGGGTGTGGGCGCGGCGGGCCCCTCGGGGCGCTCAGTGTTTCGAGGGCGTGACAGGGGACGGGATGAGGATGAGCTGCTCCTGGGGTGGGTTGAGGTATTCGGCGCCGGTCTCCGTGATGACGGCCATCTCCTCCACGGAGAGGATGCGCAGCGCGTCCGGGCTGCTGCCGTCCTTCCACGCGTAGAAGCCGTCGAAGGCGAACACCTGTCCGGGCTGGAGCTTGCGCAGCGCGGAGCCCGAGGGCGGCTTGCCGGACGCCGCGCCGGACAGGGCGGGGCCGGCGTCATGGGCCCAGTAGCCCACGGGATGGCCGGTGCCCCACATCACGGGCTCGGAGCCAGCTTCACGCATCCAGTCGCGCTGGGCCTTGTCCACGTCGTAGCCGCGCACGCCGGGCTTCATCGCCGCGAGCGCGATGCGGCTGCCCTTCTTCGACTTCTCCCACTTCGCCAGCGCCTCCGCGGGAGGCTGCGTCTGTCCCGGCGCCAGCACGTACGCGAAGCGCTGGATGTCCGTCACCCACGTACCGCCCACGCGGATGCCGAAGTCCGTCTGGATGAAGTCTCCCGGCTGGATGACGCGGTCGGTGGCGTTCGAGTGCCCGCGCGTGGGCCCGCTGTTCACGTTGGGGTTCTGGTCCGGCTGCCACCCGTCACCCACGCCCAGCTCCGCGATGCGCTTCTTGAGGAAGCGCGCCACGTCCGAGTCCCGCGTCTTGCCGGGCACCACGGTGCGGTACGCCTCCTCCTCCAGCTTCGCGGTGATGTCCGCGGCCTTGCGCATGATGTCCACCTCCTCGGGCGTCTTCACGGACAGCCACTCGGAGACCAGGTCCTCGGAGGACACCAGCTTCTTGCGCAGCGCGGGGGACAGCGCCGCCTCCAGCTTCGCGCGCTGCGTGGCGGACAGGCCGTCCGCGATGGACATCCGCTCCGACGAGTTGATGGCCACCTTCGAAGGCTTCGCCTTGGACAGCCGCGCGGCGATGAGCGCGTTCACGTCCGCGCCGCGCTCGAAGGCCACCACCTCGTCCACCACGCCCATGTCCCGGAGCGCGGTGGCCTCGCCCTCGGGGGAGAGCGCGGTGGAGCGCAGCGTGTCGCCGTCGCGCAGGAACAGGAACGCCGCGGTGCCGCCCGCGTTCTCCCCGCCCACGTGGGCGGCGAGCGGGTCGTTGTCGTTCTCGCGGCAGAGCACCACCCACGCGTCCACGCCCGCGCGGGCCATGGCCTGGGGCAAGAGCTTCTGGAGGCGCTCCTTGCGCACCCGGGGCCACGCGCCCTCCGCGGCGGGCACGGCGGGCGCCGCATGGGCAAGGGAGGCAGAAAGCAGGGCGGAGAGGAGGACGGGGCGGACACGCGTCATGGATGCGCTCTTCCTGGTGGGGGAGGGCGCGGATTGTTTCACGGCTTCGCCGCGCGACAACCCACACGCCGTGCACCGCGCGTGCGCTTCACCTGGAAGTCTCGGTGTCCGGTGTTCAGCGAGGCACGAGCACGCCCTGGAAGTTCACGGGCATGGGCACCGCGGCCAGCCGCATCCGCACCGCGCCGGGGTCCTTCAGCTGGATGCGGTAGCGCAGGAGCAGGAGCCGGCAGAGGAGCATGAGCTGCGCGGTGCCCAGCCCCGCGCCAATGCACGCCGTGGGCGCCCACCCGAAGGGGACGTAGCTGGACCGGGGACAGGCCCCGTGCGGCGCCTCGGGAAGCCAGCGCTCCGGCGCGAAGGTGTCCGGCGCGTTCCAGTGCTTCGGGTCATGGTGCAGCAGGTACGGACTGACGATGAAGCGCTGGCCCTTCTTGAGCCGGGTCTCGTCGACCTGGAGGTCCCCGGCCGCTTCCCGCGTCATGAACATGGGCGGGCCCCACATCCGCAGCACCTCCTTGACGAAGCGGTGGGTGGCGGGCGCGGTGCGGGTGGGGTCGGCATGGAAGTCCGCCGCGGAGAGCGGCGCCAGCTCCTCCACCAGCCGGGCCACCTGCTCTGGCTGATGTGTCAGTTCGTAGAGCAGGCTCGCGGCCGCCGCGCCGGGCGGTCCCGCGATGGCGGTGATGACGGCGGTGACGGCGTCGACGGCGCGGTCCACGCCCAGCGTGGGCAGCAGGTCCACGATGGGGTCCATCAGGTCCGCCTGACGGGGACGGCGGCCCAAGGCGCGTCCACGCAGCTCGCGGCGCACCGCGTTCCCGCTGCGCACCTGCCCGAGCACGAAGCGCAGCTCCTCCCATCGCGTCGCGCGGGAACCTCCGGCACCCAGCAGCCGGCGCAGCTTGAACTCCTGGTCGCGCTGCACGAGCGCCAGGTCCGCCGCGGGCAGGGCCTTCACCACCACCGGCAGCAGCGAGCCGGTGACGACCTCATGCGCGGTCCACATCACGTCCAGCGGCCGGCCCAGCCGGGCCTCCAGCAGCGCCACCATGCGCTCCTCGAGCTGGCGCAGCCCCTCTCCATCCGAGAGCCTCCGCAGCTGGGTGAGCCACGCGGCGCGAATGTCCTTCCATGAGAAGGGGGCGCTCCGCTGGCCGCGCACGACGTCGCTGAGCTTGTCCGCCAGGGTCAGGTCGGCGAAGTGGCACGCGTGGAACCCCCGGGCGGCCTCGGGCGCGAACACGCCCAGCTCATCCGGTTGGATCCACAGGACTCCGCCCTCCGCGGCACACCGCGCGCGCAGCTCGCGAACGAAGTCCGGCTCCTCGGGTGCCGCGTCCATGGGGACTCCCCTGGAGAAGGAGGCGGACGGGATCCGCCTCCTTCCGGAAGAGGTCAGATGCTGCGGTACATGACCCAGATGTACTTGGAGTCCTTGCGGCGGATGGACAGCGCGGTCAGCAGGGCACGGGCCAGCTTCTTCATGGGCATTACCTCCTTCTGCGGGTTGCTACAGGGGACGCGGCTGGACGCTCAGCGTGAAGCGCGGCGGCGCCAGCGCGGGACCGAAGTGGGGGCGCGCGCCATGCGCGGTGACCGTCCACTGGTAGGAACGGGACAGGATGCGCAGCACGTCCTCCACCAGCTCCATGGAGAGGAGCGCGGCGGGACAGGTGTGTGAGCCCCAGCCGAACGGGATGAACGCCGGAGGGGAGCGGACGCCGTCCCACCGCTCCGGCCGGAAGGACTCGGGCTCCTGCCAGTGCGACGGGTGCCGGTGGACCAGGTAGGGACAGACGACCACCGTGTCACCGGGCGTGACGTCCTCGCCCGCCACGGCGTGGGCCTTCGCCGGCCGGACCGACAGCATCCAGGCCACCGGCCACAGGCGCAGCGCCTCGCGGACCACGCAGGACGGCTCCGCGTCCGGACGCGGGTGCGTGCCCCACAGATAGAGCGACCAGCCCAGCGCGAAGCCCACCGAGCCCGTCACCGCGAACACGCAGGACAGGAACACCTCCGCCAGCAGCGCCTCGGACGCGTGGACGTCCGCCGCGCGCACGACGACGTCCAACAGGTCGGAGGGCGCCGCGCCGCGCCGCTCGCGCCGGGCCCGGATGGCGTGGACCAGCTCCCGGCGCACGCGCCGGCGGAAGCGCCATCGGGTCCACCAGGAGGTGCGCTCCCGGACGCCGGCCAGCACGGCGCGCTCCACCACCGCGCCCACGATGTCCCGCAGCGACTCCGGACTGCCGGGGGCCACGAGCGCGTCCGCGAGGTGCCGGTACATCAGCCGGTTGCCCGCGTGAGGCCATTCGCTGGTGGGTGAGAGGGATTGGCGGAGGGTCTCCGGGAGCAGCTCCGCGCGCGAGGCGAGAAAGGCCTTCAAGAACGACCGGGCCTCCCGTCCAATCTCCTGCTGCACGGCGCGGGGACCCAGCATGCCTTCCGCGGTCTGGAAGAAGTCCGCGTGCTCCTCGTACAGCCCGCCGCCATTGACGAGCACGGCCTTGGCCGCCGCCGGCTCCGCGACGCAGAGCTGCCGCCCGGGCAGCCAGAGCGAGTCACCCCCAGCGGGGAGCGATTGCTCCATGAAGAGCAGGGGATCGTCGTGGAACCGGACCTGGGGCTGCTGTCGCGACATGCGTCGGGCCTCCCTTCCTGGCGTCCGGTCTCCATCCGCCGGGAGGGAGGTTCGTTCAATGGCTTGAAGAATGACAGACGGGAGGGTGGGAAATCGTCGGTGGCTGGATTGTCATTGGCGGGGGCGTCCGGGAATGAACGCCAGCCCTGCCCTGGGGTCGCAGGCGTGGCCGGATGCCTGTCATTGCCCAGGCACCGGCGGGGGGGCGCGAAGAACGCCAGGGCTTGCGACCGTGCGCGTCGTCTCCAACCCCGGAGTCGCACATGCGTGTCGAAGAAACCAGTGCCGCCGCGGAGTACGTCCAGGGAAACGAGGACCGGGAGCTGCGACGGCTGATGCTCCAGGCCCAGGTGTACGCGCCGTTGACGGAAGGCGTGCTGCGCGGGGCCGGCCTCAGGCCCGGCATGCGCGTGCTGGACGTGGGCTGCGGGGTGGGGGACGTGTCCTTCCTCGCCGCGGAGCTGGTGGGCCCCACGGGCGAGGTGGTGGGCGTGGACCGCGAGGCTCGCGTCCTCGCCTGCGCCCAGCGCCGCGCCGAAGTGCTGGGCCTGCCCCACGTGCGCTTCCAGCAGAGCAGCCTGGAGTCCCTGCCCGTCGGCGCCCCCTTCGACGCCGTCGTCGGCCGGCTGGTGCTGATGTTCCAGCCGGACCCGGTGACGTTCGTCCGCCGCATGGCGGAGCACCTGCGCCCCGGCGGCGTGCTGGCGCTGCACGAACTGGAGCTGGCGGCCATGGGCCTGGCGCACCCGAAGCTGCCGCTGTTCAACCGCGTCTGGGGCTGGATGCTGCCCACCTGCGAACGCGTGGGCATCAAGGTCCACATGGGCCTGGAGCTGGTGTCCACGCTGCGGCGGGCCGGGCTGGTGGTGGATGACGGCGTGGTGGGCGGGCGGCTGGGCGTGACGCCGGACGCGGAGACCACGCACGCCCTGGTGGAGACCGTGCGCACGCTGCTGCCCCACATGGAGCGGCTGGGCGTGGCGCTGGCCATGGAGGTGGACATCGACACGCTGGCCGCCCGCCTCACCGCCGAGCTGCGCTCCAACGGCGGCGTGCTGGTGCCCAGCCTCATGGTGGGCGTCTGGGGCCACCGTCCAGGCCCTGTCTGACGCGACCGTCTTCGCACGACTTCACGAGCGGCGGGGGAGTGGGTCGCTTAGAGTGACCTCATGGCAAAGACGGCACCCCGCAAGTCCCCCGCGAAGGCCAGGAAGCAGCCCGCGCGCCCCGCCGCGCCCGCGAAGACACCGGCCCGGCCGGTGAAGGCGAAGGTGGAGAAGGTAGAGCCCCGCCGCGCCTCCGCGTCCTCTCCGAAGCCCCCCGTGCTGGAGGCCGAGCCCGTCTTCGACTCCGGCCCCGTGGCCGACCCCCGCGAGGCCGCGCCCAAGCGCCTGCCCGCGGGCGAGCCGCAGGGCCGCGTGCTGCCCTTCGAAATCGACCCGGCCCAGCTGGAGGCCGGCTTCAAGAAGCTCCGCGGCGAGCTGGTCCACTGGACCAACAAGGGCCGCTACACCAAGGTCCGCTTCAAGTTCCGGGGCAAGCAGCTGCTGCCCGACCTGCCCCTGGCCGCCGTCGTCGCCGCGGAGGGCCTGTCGTTCTACTGGGGCGGCATCCTGCGCGTGCTCGTGGCCAACGTCGTGGGCAAGAGCGTGTTCGAGGTGGAGCTGGTCAACGACGCGGACAAGCGCGTCCAGGCGGGCCGCGAGGCGCTCCTGTCGGGTGACGTGGACCAGGCGCTCACGCTGTTCCGCGAGGCGCTCGCCATGGACCGCGACAACGCTGGAGCGCACCTCAATGTGGGCGTGGCGCTGAAGCTCCGCGGCGACCGCGAAGGGGCGCTCGCCGCGTTCGAAACCGCGAAGGCCAAGGACCCCGAAGGCGGCGTGGGCGCGGAGGCCGAACGGCTGGCCGCGAACCTCCGTCCCAAGGCCTGAAAAACGGGCCCGGAAGGGCCTGGAAACGGCCCCGGAAGACGGCCTCCGGTGGGGCTGAAAACGCACCGCCCGGATGTTCCCTCCGGGTGCCCCGGAAAGGCCTCCTCCGACCCCTGGAACCGGGCGGGCGGGCAGCCGTGGCGAATCCCCCCTGTTTCCCTTATTGACTGAGGGAAATCCGGGGGTTACGAACACTCTCCCATCGGGCGGAGCCCCCCACGTGAGGGGCCCGTCCGCACCTTCCAGAGCCCATGGCTGACGACACCACCGACACGCCGGCAACGCCCCCCGCGCCTCCTCCGTCGAGCGGCGCCGGAGAGCTCATTCCCATCAACATCGAAGACGAGATGCGCCGCTCGTATCTCGACTACTCGATGTCCGTCATCATCGGCCGCGCGCTGCCAGACGTGCGCGACGGCCTGAAGCCCGTCCACCGTCGCGTCCTCTTCGCGATGAACGACCTGGGCAACCTCCACAACCGCGCCTACAAGAAGAGCGCGCGCGTGGTGGGTGACGTCATCGGTAAGTACCACCCGCACGGCGACTCCTCCGTCTACGACGCCATGGTGCGCCTGGCCCAGGAGTGGAGCCTCCGCTACCTGCTGGTGGACGGTCAGGGCAACTTCGGCTCGGTGGACGGCGACTCGCCGGCGGCCATGCGTTACACGGAAGTGCGCATGGAGCGGCTGGCGGAGGACCTCCTGGGGGACATCGACAAGGAGACCGTCGAGTTCGGCCCCAACTACGACGACTCGCTGGAAGAGCCGCTCGTCCTGCCCGCCAAGTTCCCCAACCTCCTCGTCAACGGCAGCAGCGGCATCGCGGTGGGCATGACCACCAACATCCCGCCGCACAACATGACGGAGGTCATCACCGGCACGCTGCACCTCATCGACAATCCGGGCTGCACCGTCCTGGACCTGATGGAGTTCATCGTCGGGCCGGACTTCCCCACCGCCGCCATCATCACCGGCCGCGAGGGCATCCGCCGCGCCTACGAGACGGGCCGCGGGTCCATGACCATCCGTGCGCGCACGGAGATTGAGACGAACAAGAAGGGCGACCGTGAGGCCATCATCGTCACGGAGATCCCCTACCAGGTGAACAAGGCCCGGCTCATCGAGAAGATCGCCGAGTTGGTGCGTGAGAAGAAGCTGGAGGGCATCAGCGACATCCGTGACGAGAGCGACCGTCAGGGCATGCGCATCGTCATCGAGCTCAAGCGCGATGCCATCTCCCAGGTGGTGCTCAACAACCTCTTCTCCATGACGCAGATGGAGACGACGTTCGGCGCGGTGATGCTGGCCATCGACGGCGGGCAGCCGCGCACGCTCAACCTGAAGGAGCTGCTGGACCGCTTCATCGCGCACCGCCGCGACGTGGTGACGCGCCGCACGCGCTACGAGCTGCGCAAGGCGCTCTCGCGCATGCACATCGTGGAAGGCCTGCTCGTCGCGCAGGACCTCATCGACCTGGTGGTCAGCCTCATCCGCGCGTCGCGCGACCCGGATGAAGCGCGCTGGGGCCTGATGAACATCCTGTCGCCGGAGCTCTACACGCGCGAGCGCTTCCAGAACCTGGAGCGCATCGACTACGCGAAGGCCAAGGCGCAGATGGAGCTGCTGGTCAGCCGCGCGCGCAACGAGGAGCCGGCCTACGGCGGCCTGGAGCACAAGTACGAGGGCGCGGGCTTCAGCGAGGACCAGGCGCAGAACATCCTGGAGATGCGCCTGCAGCGCCTCACCGGCCTGCAGCGCGAGGAGCTCTTCAAGGAGCTGATTGGCCTGGTGCGCGACATCGCGCGCCTGCGCGACATCCTCGCCAACGAGAAGAGCCTGCTCTCCGTCATCAAGGCGGAGCTGATGGAGATCCGCGAGCGCTACGGCGACAAGCGCCGCACGGAAATCACCGGCGCCGTGGATGACCTCACCAGCGAGGACCTCATCGCCGAAGAGACGATGGTGGTCACGCTGTCGCACACGGGCTACGTGAAGCGCTCGCCCCTGTCGGAGTACCGCGCGCAGAAGCGCGGCGGGCGCGGCAAGACGGGCGCGGGGACGAAGGAGGACGACTTCGTCACCAAGGTGTTCGTGGCCAGCACGCACGCGTACCTCATGCCCATCACCACCAAGGGCAAGCTGTACTCGCTGAAGGTGCACCAGATTCCGCAGGGCAGCCGCACGTCGCGCGGCAAGGCCATCGTGAACCTGGTGCAGTTCGGGGAAGGGGAGCGGCTGGCGCAGGTGCTGGTGACGCGCGACTTCCCGGAGAACCGCTACGTCTTCTTCGTCACGAAGAAGGGCGTGGTGAAGCGCACGGACCTGAGCGCGTTCGAAAGCGTCCGCGCCAGCGGCATCATCGCGCTGGGCATCGACGAGGGCGACGAGCTGGTGGGCGTCATGATCACCGACGGCACCAAGGACATCCTCCTGTCCACGGCCACGGGCATGAGCATCCGCTTCAAGGAAGAGGATGTCCGCTCCATGGGCCGTCAGGCCTACGGCGTGAAGGGCATCACGCTGGAGGACGGCGACGAGGTGGTGGGCGCGGACCTCCTGGACAAGGAGCCGGAGGAGGGCCAGGCGCCCGCGGAGCAGAGCAGCGCCATCCTCACGGTGACGGAGAACGGCTACGGCAAGCGCACCGAAGGCGCCGAGTACCGGCAGCAGGGCCGCGGCGGCAAGGGCATCATCGACATCAAGGCCACCGAGCGGAACGGCCGCGTGGTGGGCGTGGTGCAGGTGAAGGACAGCGACGAGGTGATGCTCGTCACCAACGGCGGCATGCTCATCCGCATGAAGGTGAAGGAGATCTCCGTCATCGGCCGCAACACGCAGGGCGTGCGCCTCATCGCGCTGGAGAACGGCGAGGAGAAGGTGATGGCCATCTCCAAGCTGCCCGAAGGCGAGGAGTCCGAGGACGAGGAGACGGAGGCCACTTCGCCGGTGGAAGGGTCCGGCGCCGAGGCCTCCTCGGAGGCCGCGCCGGTGGAAGCCGCTTCGACGGAGGCTCCGGCGGACGAGGCCGGCTCGCCCGGTCCGGAAGGTGAGCCCGGCTCGGAAGGCTGAGGCTTGAAGCCGTAGCAGCACGGGAGGGCCGGGCATGTGACCCGGCCCTCTTCGTTTGTGGGGACTACTTCTGGGTGAGGTCCTTGGGCACGGTGAGGCCGGCGGTCTTCTCGTCGATCCAGAAGATGTTCATCACCCACCAGCGCTGGCCGTCGTTGAAGAGCTGGATGCTGTTGACGCCCTTGGCGATGAGCGGCCCGTCCTGCGTGCCGCGCGCCTCATAGGTGCTCATGACCTGCACCAGCGCGCCGAAGGCGTGCGTCTGGCGCGCGGTCTCCTTCTCGAAGAAGCCGTGCGTCGCGGTGCTCTCCTGGCCCCACGTCACGTAGTCCTCCGGGGTGATGGGGCGGGCCGCCAGCGTGGCCGCGCCCGGCGGCTTCGCCAGCGGGATGAGCTGGGCGCCCGGATAGAAGAGGGAGCGGAAGCGCTGCCAGTCTCGAGGCGCGCCCGCCGGTCCGCTGATGACGTCGTAGAGGGCCTTGAGGATGGCGTCCTGGGACTTCACGTCCTCGGGCTTCGCCTTGGGCAGCCGGGCGAGCGCGGCCTGGGTCCGCTCCGCGGAGGCTTTCACCGGGTTTGGCTTCTCCGGAGCGGCAGGGGCCGTGGCCTTGGGCTGCGGCGGTGGAGCAGCGGGGGCCTGGGCGAAGGACGCGGTTCCCAGCAGGACGGCACAAGCGACGAGCAGGCGCGACATGGGGGCTCCCGGAAGAGGGGACGGCGAAGAGCCTAATCCCACGGCGCGGAAGCACTCGCTGGGATTCCCGTTCGCGGAGCGCACCGCGCGAACCGGTCCGACAGTCGGACAGGTCTGGACCGGGCCGGGCGGGAGGTGCCCATCAGCGCCACCGCGTCGTCCGGCAGTCCCCAGCGACGGGACCCGGTGCTTGGCCCGGCCGGTGCCGCACCGTAGTGTGCCCGCCGTCATGGCCTTCCTCTCGCTCGATGCCCTCACCTTGAAGTTCCTCGGTGCCGCCGCCCCGGCGGTGCGGGACGTGTCGCTGGCGCTGGAGCCGGGCGACGCGGTGGCGCTGATGGGCACCTCCGGCTCCGGGAAGACGGCGCTGCTGCGGCTGGTCGCGGGCCTGGAGCAGCCCACGTCCGGCACCCTCACGCTCGCGGGCCGCGTGGTCGCCGGGCCGGACGTGTTCGTGCCCCCGGAGCAGCGCCCCCTGCGCCGCGTCCTCCACGACGCGGAGCTCGAATCCGGCCTCACCGTGCGCGACGTGGTGATGGGCGTGCAGCCCAAGGGCGAGGGCCTGGCGCACGCGCGCGGCCTGCTGGCGCTGTTCCAACTGGAAGACCTGGAAGCGCGGGCGTGCGGAACGCTCTCACGGGGACAGCGTCAGCGCGTATTGCTGGCTCGCGCGCTGGCGTCCGGCACGAAGCTGCTGGTGCTGGATGAGCCCTTCGCCGGCATGGACGCGGGCCTGCGCGCCAACCTCCTCGGAGAGTGGCGCCGCGTGCTCAAGGCGCGAGGCGCCGCGGTGCTCTTCGCCACGCACGACGTGGGGGACGCGCTGGCCTTCGCGGACCGGCTGGTGCTGCTGCGCGCGGGCGCGGTGGAACAGCAGGGCACGCCCGAGTCCGTCTACGAAGCGCCGCGCAGCGCCTTCGCCGCGTACTTCCTGGGCGGCACCAACCTGCTGCCCGGTTCAGGCTTCGGCCGCGTCGCGCGCACGGCGCTGGGCAACCTGCCGCTGAGCACGGAGGCGCGCGGAGAGGTGATGCTCTCCCTGCGCCCGGAAGCGCTGCGGCTCGTCCCCGACACGGACGGCGTCGCGGTGGGCGGCGCCCTTCGAGCGGAAATCCTGGAGCGCGCCTTCCGGGGCGCGCACGTGGACTTCACCGTGTCCTGCGCGGGCATGGCGCTGGTGGTGCGCACCGCCGCCTCGGCCCCGTTTCGCGAGGGCGGCCGTGCCCGCCTGGAGGTCGCGGGCCGCGCGGACGTGCTGGAGGAGACATCCGGCGTCGCCCGCTAGTGCACCAGGCGTGCAGGCACCCGGCACGGATGGTGCAATCACGCGCGTCCCCCATGCGTAGGGAGGGGTATGAACATCGCAGGCCTTCGAGGAATGGGAACCCGCTTCTTCCACTACGTGCGCGACCCCCAGGTGGCGACGTGGCGCAAGCTGGCCGGGCTGCTGGCTGTCCTGTACTTCGTGTCGCCCGTGGATGCGATTCCAGACTTCATCCCCGTGGTGGGCTGGATGGACGACCTGGGCGTGCTGTCCGCCGCCGCGTTCTTCATGGTGCGCGAGGTCCAGCGCTGGCGCCCCGGCACGCCCGCGGGTGAGCCGTCATTCGACGGACTCCCGCGTGACGAGGAGGGCCGCACGCGCGAGCCCACGCTGCGCCGGCACTCCTAGCCGTCAGTCGTTGCCGCCGCGGCGGTCCTCGAAGTGCACGAAGTCGATGAGGAACGTCGCCGCCACCACCAGCGTCCGCACGTGGGGGTCGTGCAGGCCGTTGAACCGGACGCCGAAGTTGTCGGCGTCCGTGAACAGCTCCTTGCCGAACCCGCTCCACTTCTTCGCGATGGTCCCCACCTCGCGCCCCTGCTGCTCCACGTTGAACGTCCACGGCCTGAAGAACGGCCCGCTCAGGTGGGCCAGCTCTTCGTCGTTGGGCCCGAGCACGTCATAGGCGCGGGTGAAGAAGCGGAAGCGCTGCTGGATGGCGCCCAGGTGCCGCCCCTCGCCGTCCTCCACCTCCAGCCGGGACAGCCAGAAGCGCCACGGGCGGCGCAGCCGCAGGAGCGTCTCCCCGCGCCCGGACTTGAGCTCCATCGTGAAGGGCCGCTTCGCCTTGAGGAAGCCGCGCAGGAGGAACAGGCCCAGCCCGCTGCCCACCTCGCCCGCGAAGAAGAGCGTGCGTCCGTCGTCGCCCACCACTTCGTAGCGGTTGCGGCCCTCGAACCCGGTGAGGATTTCGCCCCACTCCTTCACCTGCCGCACGCGCAGCGTGTGCTCGTCACGCAAGAGGGTCAGCGCCTGGGACTCGACGGGCATGGGTGGCTCCGGGAAGGCGGAAGGGAGGCGGCCCCAGTCTAGAACTGTCCGAGCACCGCGAGCCCCATCCCCCCATGCCGCCCCATGGCCGCCGGGACGACGGAGACGGCCGGAGTGTTGTCTGGTGCATCGAAGTCCCGCGTGAGGAACGTCGCGGTCCCCAGGCCGGCCAGCACGCCCACTGCGGTCCCCACCAGCAGGGCGTCCCCGTGGTCGTCGTCCAGCAGCAGGAACAGCGCGCTCAAACCCATCAGGCCGCCCAGGATGCCGCCCGCGTCGATGAGCAGCACCCGGCCCCGGGAGATGTCCAGGTGGCGCGACACCAGCGCGAAGGTGATGAGGCCCGCGCCAACCACGCCCTGCTCGATGCCGAAGAACGCGCGCGTGTCGCCGTGGCTCTGCGTGCCCAGCAGCAGCCCCGCCACCACGCCCGCCCACAGGCCGCCGGAGTTCGCCAGCGACACCTGCCCGGCGGTGGGCCGCGCGAACTCCGCCACCAGGATGCCCAGCCCCGTGA
>NZ_RAWC01000166.1:0-20126 GCF_003611685.1 Corallococcus sp. CA049B
CGTCGGAGGTGGGGGCGTTCACGTGGCGGGCGCGACTCTTTCCGGCCCTGTCGTCCAGCGCAAGACGCACGGTGTTTGTCGGGGAGGCCGTGGCTCGGGTAGGAACGGCCTTTTCCCCAAGGAGGAAGACATGCCAGACGTCATCGTGGTGGGCGCGGGCCACAACGGACTTGTCGCGGCGGCGATGCTCGCGCGCCGGGGCCTGTCGGTCACCGTGCTGGAAGAGAAGGACCAGGTGGGCGGCGCGTGCAAGACGGAGTACCCGTTCCGCACGGCCCCGAAGCTGGGCGTCTCCACCGGCGCGTACCTCCTGGGGTTGATGCCGCCGGAGCTGCTCCAGGAGCTCCAGCTGGAGCTGCCCCTCAAGCGCCGCGACCCGCACTACTTCCTTCCCACGATGGACAAGCGCTACCTGCTCTTCGGCTCGGATGAGCGGGAGCTGGAGCGGCAGTTCCGCGAGTTCTTCTCCGAAGCGGACTGGAACGCCCACGTCGCGATGAACGCGGAGCTGGGGGCGCTGCGCGAGGACCTGGCGCCCGCGTGGCTCCTGCCCCCCCTGTCGCTGGAGGAGACGGCGGAGCGCTACGTGCGCCCGGCCCTGCGCCAGCACTTCATCCGGCTGTGTCGCGGCACGGCGCGCGAGTACCTGGAGCGCTTCGGCTACAAGTCCGACTTCGTGAAGGCGATGTACGCCGTCACCGACGCGTTCTCCGGCCTGGACGGCGGCTATGACACGCCGGGCACGGGCATGAACCTGCTGGTGCACAACCTCTGCCGGCTGCCGGGCAGCGGCGGCACGTGGATGATCGTCGAAGGCGGCATGGGCACCGTCACCCAGCGCATCGCGGCGCTTGCGCGCAAGCACGGCGCCCAGCTGCGCACGAACGCGAAGGTGGCGTCGGTGCGCGTGGACGGCGGCGTGGTGAAGGGCGTGGTGCTGGAGAACGGCGAGGAGCTGTCCGCGAAGGTCGTCGTCTCCAACGCGGATCCGTTCCGCACGCTGAAGCTGGTGGACACGAAGGCGCTGCCGGAGGACTACCGCCGCAAGGTGGACGGGCTGTCCGCGCCGGGCACCACGCTGAAGGTGAACCTGTGCCTCAAGTCCCTGCCCACCTTCACCTGCCTGCCGGAGGACCGGGGCCAGTTCGGGCCCACCATCCACCTGCTGCCCCAGGAGGACGACGTGCTGGGGGCGCTCGCGCACGGCTACAAGGAGGCGCAGGCCGGACGGCTGGCGGAGTTCCCCTCCATCGAGTGGTACGTGCACACCACGGTGGACCCGACCCTGAAGGACGAGGAAGGGCACCACAACTCCGCCCTCTTCGTGGAGTGGGTGCCGGAGAAGCTTACGGGCACCACCTGGGAGAAGGAGGAGGCGCGCTACGTGAAGCACCTGTTGTCCATCTGCGACCGCTTCGCACCCGGCACCATCGACCTGGTGCAGGAGTACTTCGCGCTCACGCCGCCGAAGATTGAGTCCCACTTCGGCATCACCCGCGGCCACATCCATCATGTGGACAACAAGCGCGGGTTCACCGACCGGCTGCCCTATGAGACGCCGGTGCAGGGGCTCTACTTCTGCAGCGCGGGCTGCCACCCGGCGGGCAGTGTCATCGGCGCGGCGGGCCACAACGCGGCCAACGTGGTGCTACAGGCGCTCGGACGCTGACACGGAGTGCGTCTCACGGCGGGCGGAATGGACGTTCCATGGATCCTTTTGCCCGCCGTGTTTAGATGGTTGTCCCCATGAGCTACCTCGTCCTCGCCCGCAAATGGCGCCCGCAGAAGTTCGATGACATGACCGGCCAGGAGCACGTGGTCCGGACCATCGGGAACGCCATCAAGATGGACCGGGTCGCGCACGCGTACCTGTTCTGCGGTCCCCGAGGGGTGGGCAAGACGACGGCCGCCCGCCTGCTCGCCAAGGCGCTCAACTGTGAGCAGGGCCCCACGGCGACCCCGTGCGGCACCTGCCGGGCGTGCACCGAAATCACCGCCGGCACCAGCGTGGACGTGGCGGAGATCGACGGTGCGTCCAACAACGGCGTCGAGAACGTCCGCGAGATTCGCGAGAACGCGAAGTACCTGCCGCAGCGCGACCGCCACAAGATCTACATCATCGACGAAGTCCACATGCTCTCCGGCGCGGCGTTCAACGCGCTCCTGAAGACGCTGGAGGAGCCGCCCGGTCACGTGAAGTTCATCTTCGCGACGACGGAGGCGCACAAGCTCCCGGACACCATCCTGTCGCGCTGCCAGCGCCACAACTTCCGGCGCATCTCCGCGGCGCGGATGCTCCAGCGCCTGAAGGAGATCTGCCAGGCGGAAGGCGCGGGCATCTCCGAGCAGTCGCTGTCGCTGGTGGTGCGCCAGTCCGAAGGCGGCATGCGCGACGCGCTGAGCCTGTTGGACCAGATCCTGGCGTCGTGCGGTCCCAACCCCACGGACGAGGCCGTCGCGGAGGCGATGGGCGCCATCGACCGCACGGTGGTGCAGGACTTCGCGGAGGCGCTGGTCCGCAAGGACGCGAAGCGCGTGCTGGGCCGGGTGGATGAGGTGTTCAACCGGGGCCTGGACCTGAAGCGGCTGGCGGAGGAGCTGGCGCTGCAGCTGCGGCACCTCTTCGTGACGAAGTCGCTGGGCGAGGCGCCCGCGGAGCTGGCGGAGTCCGAGCAGAAGGCGCTCGTGGCGCTGGCGAAGGAAGCGGACACGGCGCAGCTGTCGCGGCTGTTCGACATCGTGCACGGCTGCATCTGGGACGTGTCGCGAGCGGCGCAGCCCCGGCTGGCGCTGGAGATGGCGCTGCTCAAGGCCATCCAGCTGTCCCCGGCCGGTTCCATTCCCGACCTGCTGGCCCGCGTGGAGCGGCTGTCAGCGGGCCTTGGCGCGGAAGGCGCGAAGAACACGACCGGAGCGCCAGGAGGTCGCTCCGGTCCCGCGAACTTTCGCGTCTGAGGTCCAGGCCGAGGTCCGCGCGCCCGCGCCCGTAGCAGCGCCACGCCCTGTCGAAGGTCCGGGTGCTCCCGCGCAGACGGGCGCCATGCCGCGTCCGTTCGAAGCGCAGGGTCCGTCCGCGCACGCGGGAGCAACGCCGCGTCCGTTCGAAACGCAGGGTCCGTCCGCGCACGCTGGCGCCACCGTCCGGCCCTTCGACGACGCGCGCGCTCCAGCGCCCTCCGCATCACGCGGTGAACCGGTCCCGGCCGGTGCGTCCGCCGTGGCCACCCCGACGCCACCGGCCGCGCTGATGGAGGGCCTGTCCCCCTCGGCGGCCCGTCCCCTCTCCTTCCTTCGCAATGGCGGCAGCGCGGGCGGTCCCGTTCCCGCTCCCGCCGCCGTGTCTCCCGCGCCAGTGGTGATGGACGACCTGTCTCCGTCCGCCGCGCGCCCGCTGTCCTTCTTGCGCAATGGCGGTGGCGCGGCCCCCGCGATGGAGCCCTCTCCGGTCCCGGGCGTCGTCATGGACGACCTGCCTCCATCCGCGGCCCGTCCCCTCTCCTTCCTCCGCCACGGCGGCGCCCAGCCCCCGGCTCCCGCTCCCACGCCCGCGGCTCGCGCGCCCGAACCCGCCACGCCCACCGTGCGCATCACCAACATGCGCAAGCCGGAGCCCGTGGCTCCGCCCGAACCTCCGCGGCACGGCGACGAGGACGCGGACGAGCGCATGTTCCCGGAAGAGGGCTCCGCCGAAGGCTGTGCCTCCGGCGAGTGCATCCCCGTCGCGGAGCCCGCCGCCCCGGAGCCGGAGCCGCCGGAACCCGAGCCGCCGCCCGCGATGGCGCCCGTCTCCACCAGCCGCGACAACCCCAACCGCTCCCTGCCCGAGCGCTGGCGCGCCGCCGTGGAGACCGTGAAGTCCACGTCCGTGCGCCACGGCACGGCGCTCGCCAACGGCCGCCTCCAGTCCATGAAGGCGGGCGAAATCGTCCTGGGCTTCCCGCCCTCCGCCGCCTTCCACAAGGCCGCCGTGGTGTCGCCCGGGGGCAAGGCCACCGTGGACGCGGCGCTGGCCTCGCACTTCGGCCGGGCCGTGAAGCTCACCATCACGGACGTGCCCCAGACCCAGGACGTCCTCCCGGGCGGCATGGGCTTGAGCCTCTCCGAGGTGGACACCCAGACCCGCAACACCCACGAGAAGAGCACCGAGGGCAAGGTGCGCTCCCACGCGTCCGTGCGGGCCATCCTCAAGATGCTGGGCGGCGAAATCGAACACATCCAGGTCTACGAGCCCGAGCGGCCACCGGCCAGCCTCCCGGACGTCCCCGCTGCTCCTGACGACTGACAACGCCGCGCGGCCCCGCTAGGGTGCGCGGCAACGTCCCTGCTCCGAGCGGCGCCATGGCGGCCCCGCGCTCCCACGACCGGGGACCGAGGAAGCACATGCCCGGCATCGACCTGAACTACTTCATCCGACAGGCGAACAAGCTCACCGAGAAGATCGAGGAGCGGAAGAAGCAGCTGGCGGAAGAGACCGTCGAGGCGAAGTCCGGCGAGGGCCTCGTGACGGTCGTCGCCAACTGCGTGCAGGAGATCCGCAGCATCAAGATCGACAAGAGCGCCATCGACCCCAACGATCCGGGGATGCTCGAGGACCTCGTCACCGCCGCCGTGAACGCTGCCCTGGCGAACAGCCGCCAGCACATGAACGCCGAGCTGGCGAAGATCTCCGGCGGCGTGAAGATCCCCGGCATTAATTAACGACGGATGACTCCCGATCCGCTGAACCGCCTGGTCGCCCAGCTCGCGAAGCTGCCGGGCATTGGTGAGAAGACCGCCCAGCGCCTCGCGTTCCACATCCTGCGGGCGCCGGGCGAGTTCGCCGTCGACCTCTCGCAGGCCATCCGCGAGGTGAAGGAGAAGGTGCACCTGTGCGTGCGCTGCTTCTCCCTCACCGACTCGGAGCTGTGCGGCTTCTGTCGCGACAACCGCCGCGACGAGCGCGCCCTGTGCGTGGTGGAGACGTACTCGGACCTGATGGCGCTGGAGCGCACCCGCGAGTTCAAGGGCCGCTACCACGTGCTGCACGGCGTGCTGTCCCCGCTGGAAGGCGTGGGCCCGGAGCAGCTGCGCATCAAGGAGCTGCTGCACCGCCTCAACGACAGCCGGGTGGAGGAGATCATCCTCGCCACCAACCCGGACATCGAGGGTGAAGCCACCGCGCTCTACCTCACGCGGCTGCTCAAGCCGATGGGCCTGCGGGTGACGCGCATCGCGCAGGGCCTGCCCATGGGCGGCGACCTGGAGTTCGCGGACCAGGCCACGCTCGCCAAGGCGCTGTCCGCCCGCCGGGACCTGTGACGGCGCGGGCTACTGCGTCACCGTCCACGAGAACGGCATCAGCACGGTGACCTCCTGGTCGCGGTGCACCGGGAAGCGCAGGCTCTGGGCCTGCGTCTCCAGGCAGCGGCCCACCGCCGTGGACGCCAGCGGCCCGCGCGTGCCCGCGCGCACCTTGCCGGACGACACGATGGTGAGCTCCACCTGCACCTCGCCCGAGGCCGCCGGCAGGTCGGACTTGTAGCGCTCGAAGCAGCCCGTGATTTTCGAGCGGCCGCCGGACACCACGCGCTGGATGTCGTCGATGCCCAGCGACACGGGCTCCTTCGCCGCCGGCTTCTTCACTCCCTTGCGAGGGGACGTGTCCTCCGCCCCGTCGTCCACCGGGCGCGAATCCGTCACGGACGTCGCCACCGCGTCACCGCCCGGCGTGCCGTCCTGCACGGTGCCCTGAATGTCTCCGGGCGCGGTGCCTTCAGGCCCCTGGGCCTGCGTCCCCGTGGGTGCGCCCTGCCCCTGCATGCCCGCGGCGGCCTGCTGCGCCGGAGCCTGTGAGCCCGGGGCCGGAGCCGCCGGAGCCCCACTCGCCACGGGCGCGACGGCCTGCTGCACCGGAGGCGGAACGTTCGCCGCGGAGCCACCGGGCCGCGCGACGACGAACGCCACGCCCGCGGCCACCAGCCCCAGGCCGCCCACCACCCCCAGGAGCCAACGCCGGGACGCGGGCTTTGCCGGAGGCGCGCTCGGCACGACCTCCGGCTCGGGAGCCTGCACGGGGGCCGCCTTGTTCTGCGAGGTCAGCGCCCTCACGCCCGTGCTGCTCGGACGGGCCACCTGCTGCCCATACGTGTTCGTCCCAGCGCCGGCGAAGGGCTGCGCGACGGCCGCGAACTCGGGGTCCGTCGGACGCGCGGCAGTGAGCGTGGCCATCGTGGGGATGCGCGTCTTCTCCGTGACGCGCTCCTCGCCGAAGTGGTTGCGCAGGAACGTGCCCAGCGCCGGGGCGCTCGCGGCCCCGCCCTGGAACTCCGCCGCGAAGCGCTCCAGCGCATCCGCGAACTCTTCCGACGTCGCGTACCGGTCCTCCGGCTTGAACGCCATGGCCTTGAGGATGATGTCCTCCAGCCCCTGCGGCAGGTCCGCCCTCAGCGCGCGCGGCTTCTCGAACTCGCCCTGCAACAGCGCGTTGAGCACCGCCAGGTCGTTCTCGCGGGAGAAGGGCCGCACGTGGGTGACGGCCTCGTAGAGGCTGACCCCCAGGGAGAAGACGTCCGCGCGGTGGTCGACCTCCTTCCCCTGCGCCTGCTCCGGCGCCATGTAGATGTACTTGCCCTTCACCACGCCCGTGCGCGTCTGGACCAGGCGCGACTCGGCCTTGGCGATGCCGAAGTCCAGCACCTTCACCTGGCCCTGGTACGTCACGTACAGGTTGGACGGCGACACGTCCCGGTGCACCACGTGCAGCGGCTGGCCCTGCTCGTTGGTGAAGGTGTGCGCGAAGTGCAGGCCCCGCGCCGCGTCGATGAGCACCCGCATCACCACCGGCAGCGGCACGTACTGGCGCCGCCGGCCCGCGAGCCGCAGCGTCGTGGAGAAGTCCTCGCCCGCGAGGTACTCCATGCAGATGTAGTAGCAGCCGTCCGTGAAGCCCAGCTCGTGGATCTGCACGATGTGCGGATGCGACAGCTTCGCCGCCAGCCGCGCCTCGTCGCGGAACATCTCCACGAAGTCCGGGATGGCCGACAGCGTCGGCAGCATCCGCTTGAGCACCACGTTGCGCTCGAAGCCGTCCGCGCCCAGCAGCTTGGCGAGGAAGATCTCCGCCATGCCGCCCTCGGCCAGCTTGCGCACGAGCACGTACTGCCCATACGGCTGGAGGAGCGTCGCGGTGGACGCGCCGGCGGGATCCGGAATGGGAACGTGGGTCTGTGCCATCCCTCAAGGTCCTCGCTGCTTCAGGGTGCGCACCGTGAGTACGTCCGGGGCACCAGGGCGCGTCATCTTAAACACCAGCAGGGGGGGCATTCCCATGGGGGCCACCCAGGTATCGAAGCGGTGCTTGGCGTCCAGGGGCACGGCCCGTCCGTTGATGGACAGGCGAGCGTCCACGGGCGCCACCCCCGAAGCCCGCACCTTCTCCGCCGCCGGCACACCCTGGCGCGGGCTGTCCACCACCAGCCCCACCACCGAGTTGTCGTAGACGAGCTCCAGCTTGTTCATCCGCCCGCCCTTGAGGGCCGCGCCCGCCTGCGACAGCGGCGTGACGGACCACAGGTAGCTGCCCTCGCCCAGCTGCCCCGCCTCCAGCGCCGCGCGCGGCTCCGACACCGTGCGCTGCACCACCGGCGTCGCCAGCGAGCCCGCCTTGTACACCGCCACGCGATAGCTACGGGCCTGCGGTTCCTCGCCGTAGGTGAACGTCACCGCCGGGGGCTTGTCCTGGTAGAAGATGGTCGTCTTCTCCGGCCCCTCCGGCACCACGTTGCGCACGCGCGCCAGCGAGCGGGTGGGGGACTCCGGCGCGAAGTGGACGCTGCCCGCCGCCACCTGCGTGCCGTCGTCCTTGCGGACCCGCCAGTACAGCGTGCCCTTCGCCAGCGCGGACACGTTGACGGAAGCGCGGTGCACGCGGCCCCAGAGCACCGGGCGCTTGAAGGCCGCGTCCTGCGCCGCCTCCACCACCGCGTCGCCCTCGCCCTCCCAGGTGAGCGCCACCTCCGAAAGCCCCCGGTGGAAGACCTCCGTGCCGTCGCCCGGGCCCACCGCGACCACCGCCTCCTCCAGCGGCTCCACCTTCGCGTTGCCGTCCTTGCCCACCGTGGCGCGCTCTCCCGCGCGCAGCTCCTGCCGCGCCTCGCCCCGTCGCAGCGTCACGTCGCCCGTGTGCGCCGCCACCTGCATGCCGGCGTCGGTGCGGCGGATCTCCAGCCTCGCGCCTCCGCCGGACTCCACCGTCATCCCCGGCAGCACCACGCGGCTCTCTCGTCCCATGGCGAGCTGCACGGCCAAGAGTCCCTGGAGCAGGTTGACGCGCGCCTCGTCGACGGTGCCCTGCTGTCCCGCGCTCTCCAGCACCGCCTCCGCGCCTGGAGCGAGCGTCAGCACCGTGCCGCTGTCCTTGAGTGACAGCACCGCCTCGCCGCCCTTCGTCCGCACGCCGTCGCCGAAGGCCAGCACCTCGCCCTCGCGGCGCACCTTGCGCCAGCGGCCCGTGTCCTTCGCCTTCACCTCCGCGACGCCCGAGGTCGCGCGCACCGTCACCGGGATGGGCGCCAGCTCCACGACACGCGGGGCCGCGGGCGACACCTGCGCGCGCTCGCGGGTCAGGTCCACCGCGTCGCCCTGCGCCGCGCGCAGCGTCTTGCCGTCCTTGGAGACCAGCTCGATGGCGCCCAGCTTCACCTCCACCCGCGCCGAGTCCTCCGCCACCGCGACCTTCACCTCCGACGGATCCGGCCCCACGCGCGTGAGGCCGAAGGGGGTGAGGATGTTCAACGTCACCTTGGAGCCCGCGCTGTCCGCCTTCCCGCCCGCGGGCACGCGCGACAGCACGATGCCGCGCTCCACCTTCATCACGATGCCCGTCGCGTCCGAGCCCACCGCGAACCGGCCCTCGCTGCCCACCTCCACCGTCCGGTCGCCCGGGAAGCGCACCGTCGCGGATCCGCTCTCACCTGTCTCCACCGCGTCGCCCGCGAGCAGCGGACCCTCTACCGCGGGGCCCACCTTGCCGCCGCGCTCCAGGCGCACGTCGCCGGACAGCCCCTCCAGGCGGCCAATGGGAACGACGGCCCCCGCGTCCACCTCCACCACTGGCGGAGGTTTCGGCGCCTCCTCGCGTTCACACCCCGAGCAGCCGGAGAGGAGGACGAGCAGCGACAGCGCCAGGATGCGGACTGGACTCACTGAAACCTCGACGACGACGGACGGGCGCGTCGCGGCACTGCCGCGCGACTCACCGGCCCCTCGGGAACAAATCAACGTTGAGAATGGCCTGCTCGCCTTCGCGCACGGTGACCAGCTTCGTCTGGGTCCGGTGCCCCGGCGCGGACAGGGTGATGCGGTACGTGCCGCCGCGGACGCGCGCGGTGAAGGCGCCGCTCTTGTCCGTGCGCGTGCGCACCTTCGCCTGGGGAATGGTCACCGTCGCCACCAGCGGACGGCCGCTCCGAGCGCTGCGCACCTGGCCCACCAGCGAGGCCAGCTCTCCCTTGCGGTCCTGCGACAGCACCACCACCAGCTCCGACGTCTGCCCCGCCACCACCACCGCGGCCTCTTCCGTGGGACGGAAGCCCGGCGCGGACATCGCGATGGCCACGGGCCCCGGCTCCAGCCCCTCCAGCAGCACCTCGCCGGCCTTGTCCGTGCGCAGCCGCGCGGTGCCGGAGACGACCTGCACGTCCGGAACCGGCACGCTGTTCCTGCCCTGCACCACCTTCACCTTGAGCGAGCCCGTCTTCGGCGCCTTCTTGCGCAGGCGGAGCTGGACCGGCGCGCTCTCCGTGGCATCGCCGCTGACGGTGGTGACCGCCGTCGCGTCCTCATAGCCGTCCACGCGGGCCTGCGTGGACTGCGCGCCCTCGGGGAGCAGCACCCGCAGCTGTCCCTGCGCGTCCGCGACCAGCTCCTCGTCCGTGCCCGGCGTCTTCAAGGAGGGCACGCGCACGTGCGCGCCCGGAAGCGGTGCGCCCGTCTCCTCGTCCACCACGCTCAGCGAGACGAAGGCCTGGCGCGGGCCCACGGGCCGCGACGTCCGGTCCACACGGCCCAGCACCACCTCGAAGCCCAGGCCGATGCGGCGCATCCGCTGCTCGGAGCGCAGGCCGCTGTCCTCCAGCTCCATCGTGTCGTGCGCCTGCTGCACGTCCAGGAGCACGCGCCCCGTCCAGCCGTCCCGGTGCACCACCGGATACGACAGCGCCGCGCCCACCACGTAGCCGGACGACGACGCCTTCAGCCCGTCCGCCGCGTGCGCGGAGAGCGTCAGCGGAACTTCGCCGCGCGCCTCCAACTGAAGCTGAGCCGGCAGCGCCACCAGCACCCGGCCTGAAATCAGCGCCGCGTGCCGCACACCCCGCTGCAACACCGGCGCGTAGGTGAACCCGCCAAACAGCGGCAGCTGCGCGAAGCCGTAGCCCGCCCCCAGCTCCAGCCGCACCGGCCCCAGCGACAGGCGCCCGCGCGGCCCCAGCGAGCCGCGCACCAGGCTGCCCCCCGTCACGCGCGAAGAGGCATCCCGCAGCTCGAAGGCCTCGCGCTGCAGATCCACCTGGCCGCCCAGGTACTCCCCCGCCCAGCCCATCAACGTCAGCGCCACGTCGTTCGGCGTCAGCCCGCTGTAGGTGAGCCCGGGCCCTACATCCACCTGCCCACCCTGGCGGGAGGACAGCCCGTAGCGGAGGCGCAGCGAGGCGCGCTCGGACTCGGGGGCCTGCGCATGGGCGGCCCCGGTCCAGGCGAGCGCCAGGACGAGGACGACGAGGGGCAGGAGGATGTCGGTGAGGGGGCTCGGGCGGCGCAAGGCCCGGGAGAGTATAGAGAAGAGGGGCAGGTGTCCCAACCCGCGAACCCGTCATTCCTTCAAGAAGCGGCGCGGATCACGGCTGGCTTCTTGCTGGAGTGGAACTGCTTTGCTAAGCATGACGGCGGTCGGTAGCGCCTCGTCTAACCTCCGGGATTCACTCCAGAAACATCGGAGCGCCGCCGTGCGCGGGGCGAGCGAACGCTGAGGAGCGCATACGCCCATGGGCACGCAACTGGTGATGTACGAAGAGGAGTTCACCAAGATCAACGCCGTTTGCGACCGGCTCACCAAGGACGCGAACGCGAAGGTGGTCTTCCTCGTCGACAAGAACGGCCAGCTCATCTCCTCGGCCGGCCAGACGCAGAACATCGACACCACGTCGCTCGCGTCGCTGACGGCCGGCAACGTGGCCGCCATGGGCGGACTCGCGAAGCTCATCGGGGAGAATGAGTTCCCCAACCAGTTCCATGAAGGGGCGAAGGACAGCCTCTACATGACCATCGTGGGCAGCCGCGTGGTGCTGGTCGTCATCTTCGACAACCGCACGAGCCTGGGTCTGGTGCGCCTGCGCATCAAGAAGGCCAGCGACGAGCTGACGAAGATCTTCGAAAGCCTCGTGAAGAAGACCGACAGCCCCGGAGCCGGTTCGCCGTTCGCCGAGATCTCCGACGACGATATCGACAACCTCTTCAGCGAGTAACCCGGGAAGCCATGTCCTTCATCAATTACTCATCCCGCGAAATCAACTGCAAGATTGTCTATTACGGGCCGGGCCTCTGCGGGAAGACGACCAACCTTCAGTACATCTACAACAAGACCGCGGCGGACACGAAGGGCAAGCTCATCTCCCTCTCCACGGAGACGGACCGCACGCTCTTCTTCGACTTCCTCCCGCTGTCGCTCGGTGAGATCCGCGGCTTCAAGACGCGCTTCCACCTCTACACGGTGCCCGGCCAGGTGTTCTACGACGCCAGCCGCAAGCTCATCCTCAAGGGCGTGGACGGCGTGGTGTTCGTCGCCGACAGCCAGATTGAGCGCATGGAAGCCAACATGGAGTCGTTGGAGAACCTGCGCATCAACCTGGCGGAGCAGGGCTACGACCTGAACAAGATTCCGTACGTCGTGCAGTACAACAAGCGCGACCTGCCCAACGCGGTGACCGTGGAGGAGATGCGCAAGGCGCTCAACCCGCGGAACATCCCGGAGTACCAGGCCGTGGCGCCCACGGGCGTGGGCGTGTTCGACACGCTCAAGGCCGTGGCCAAGCTGGTCCTCACCGAGCTGCGCAAGGGCGGTTGACACTCCGCCTGCTGTCCTGCCCGGCGGGCTGGCCCCCACCGGGCAGCCCCCGGCAAAGGATGGTATGACCTCGTGCCGTCGGGCAGAGCCGCCTTCCGAGGTCGTACCGTGCGCGTCGCATCCGCCACCTTCCGTCTTCTTGCGCTCCTGAGCGCTGGCCTGTCCGGGCCGGTGTTCGCGCAAGGTGCGTCCCCCTCCCCTGCTTCCCCGCCTCCGGCCGCCGCTGCTTCCGTGACCGCTGGCACGCCGCAAGCGCCCGCCGCGCAAGCACCCGCGGGCGACCAGACGGCGGATGAGGCCTTCACGTCCCGCGTGAAGACGCTGGAGGAGCAGGTCGTCGACCTGAAGGAGAAGATCTACCGCTCCAAGGCGCGCCTGCTGCTGCTCCAGGAGTCGGTGATGGGCGGCGAGCTGTCCACCGGCGCCCGCGCGGTGCTGGTGCACAAGAACGAGATGGGCAACGCGTTCCAGCTGGAGTCGGTGGTGTACGCGCTGGACGGCGCGCCCATCTTCACCCAGGTGGACACGCAGGGAGACCTGAACCGGCACCAGTCGCTGGAGGTCTTCAACGGCCGCATCGTGCCGGGCCAGCACCAGCTCGCGGTGCGGCTCGTGTACCGCGGCAGCGGCTACGGCGTGTTCAGCTACCTGGAAGGCTACAAATTCAAGGTGCAATCCAGTTACACCTTCAACGCGGAGTCCGGAAAGGTCACCACGGTGAACGTGGTGGGCGTGGAGAAGGGCGGCCTCACCACGGACCTGAAGGACCGGCCCGCGGTGCGCTACGACATCGAAGTGGCCAAGGACACGCGCGCGAACCGTCCCGCCGGCTCGGAGGCCGGGGGCGCACCGGGGACGCCCGCCGCGCCGGCCACCACCTCCAGCGAGCCGAAGTAGGGAGCGCAAGGCCGTGACCGCGACGCTGCACGCCCTGGCCCTCGCGCTGTCCCTCGGGGCCGCGCCCGCTCCGGCGCCCCAGGCCTCCAAGCCGGGGGCCGCGCTGCCGCCCATGCCCGCTTCGTTGAGCGCGCGCGCGGCGTCGGTGGAAGCGGTGGAGGCGCAGCTGAGAACCGCGGAGCTGTCGCTGCGCTTCGTGGAGACGCAGTTCACGGAGCGCCCCGAGCCCAGCAGCACCGACTCGCAGCTCAAGCGCTTCTCCGAGGGCGAGGTGTACTCGCTCCTGGGGGACTGGGCCGCGGCGTCCGTCCTCTTCTACGACCTGGTGAGCGACCCGGCGTTCAAGGCGAACCCGCGCTACCCGGAGGCGGTCTTCTACCTGGCGGACGCGCTCTACCAGCAGAAGAACGACATCGGCGCGCGGGTGTACCTGCGCGACGTGCTGTCGCTGAACCTGACGCCGCAGCGCTACAAGGAGGCCGTGAGCCGCTACCTCGCGGTGGCGGGCAGGCTCCAGCAGTTCGACGGCATCGACGCGTACGTGGAGAAGGCGCGGCAGCTGTCGGGCGGCGTGCTGGCGCCGGACATCGCCTACGTGCACGCGCGCGGCACCTTCAAGCGCCTGGATTTGACGCCGGACGAGCACCAGCAGCGCTCGCGCGCGCTGTTCGCCCCGCTGGCGCAGGCGCCCGGCGCCTTCCGCGTGCAGGCCGTCTACCACCTGGGCGTCCTGAGCGTGCAGAGCGGGGACTACCCGGCCGCCATCGCGCAGTTCCAGCGAATCGTGGGCACCGGGCCGGAGGCCGTGGTGTCCACCGGCCTCGCGGAGACAGAGGCCCAGCGCTTCCGTGAGCTCGCGTTCCTGTCGTTGGGCCGGCTGATGTACGAGACGGGCCGCTACGACGAGGCGCTGGACCACTACGGCCAGATTCCGCGCGAGAGCGAGCGCTTCCCGGAGTCGCTGCTGGAGGTCGCGTGGACGTACGTGCGCAAGCAGGACTTCACGCAGGCGAAGAACGCCACGGACATCCTGCTGCTCGTCGCGCCGGACTCGCAGCTCGCCCCCGAGGCGCGCATCCTCCAGGGGCACCTGCTCCAGAAGCTGCATCAGTACGACGAGGCGCTGGAGACGTATGACGGCGTGGCGCGCATGTTCACGCCCGCGCGCGACAAGGTGGACGCGCTGCTGCGCGTGAACCACGACCCGGTCGCGTACTTCGACAACCTGCTGGCGCGCAACGAGCGCTCGCTGGACGTGAGCACCCTGCTGCCCCCGCTGGCGCTGAAGTACGCGTCCACGCAGAAGGAGGTCGCGGACGCGGTGCGGATGGTGGGCGACCTGGACAGCGGCCGTCAGGGCGCGGGCGAGGCGAAGGCCATCGCGGAGCGCATCCTGGAGGCGCTGGACGCGCGCGGGCTGGAGGCCTTCCCGGAGTTGCAGGAGGGCTACGTCCGCACGGAGGCCGTGGACACCGCGCTCACCGCCGTGGAGCAGTCCCTGGTGCAGGCGGAGGCCGCGCTGGTGGAGGAGAAGCTGACGCCCGCCGAGCGCGAGAAGCTGCTCGTCGCCCAGGGCGCGCGCGAGGCCCAGCGGCTGCGCTTCGCGGCGCTGCCCACCACCAACAAGGAGCTGGAGGAGCGCCGCCACCGCATGCAGGCCAAGGTGGACCTGGTGGACCGCGAGGCCTTCCGCGTGGGCTACGAGCTCCAGAGCCTGCACGCCAACGCCGCCGCCATCCGCAAGTGGGTGGAGGACACGCGCGACGAGCGGCAGGCGGACCCCGCCGAGGAGCGCGAGTTCCTGGTGCAGCTCCAGGCGGAGATCGCCACGCTGAAGGACCTGCAGGCGGAGCTGGACCGCACCCGCGCCCGGCTCGCCAGTGAGCGCCAGTCCACGGACACGTCGCTGGAGGGCGAGGCCGCCATCCGCGCCCGCTACTCCGCCGCGCTCCAGCAGGAGCACGGCGTCCTGCGCGCCGGTGAAGGCCGGCTGTCCGGCGAGGACACCCGCGTGCTGTTGCGCATGCACACGGTACGCACGCGCATCGACTCGCTGCGCGGCCGGGTGGCGGTGGCCCGGGTGGCGCTGCGCGCGCGGCTGGAGAACCGCGTGAAGTCCATCCGCGACAAGGTGCGCGTGGAGCAGGCGCTGCTCCAGGGCTACGAGCAGGAGGTGGCCGCCGCGTCCGGTGACGCGCGCAACCTGGTGGGCCGCATCGCCTACGAGAGCTTCCGCCGCGTGCGGCAGCAGTTCTACGACCTGGTGCTCAAGGCCGACACCGGCACGGTGGACGTGGCCTTCAGCCGCACGCAGGACAACACCGCGAACATCCAGAAGGTCGCCAAGGAGAAGTCGGACGCGCTGCGCGCGCTCGACCTGGAGTTCAAGGACGTTCTGTCGTCGGAAGGGGGGGACTGAGCATGCGCCGCCCTGCCCTCGCCCTCCTCATTGCCCTGGCGCCGCTGGCCGCTCACGCCGCGAAGGCCAGGACGCCTGGCCAGGCCGCGAAGAAGGCCTCCACGCCTTCCGCGACCACCCCTCCCGCGAAGGCGCAGCCCGCGCCCGCGGCAGCGCCCGCGTCCAACACCTCGCGCTACCTGGACGGACTGGGCCACACGCCCGAACAGGAGAAGCTGCTGCGCGACGTGAGCCGCGCGCTGGAGGCGTACGAGGCGGAGTCGCGCGACTTCCACCGCGAGGTGAAGCAGCTCATCGAGCGGCGCTACCAGCAGAAGCGCTCGGCGCTCAACAACGCCTACGAGAAGACTCTCACCGCGCTGGAGTCGCAGGAGCGCACGCAGCGGCTGGACGCCATCGCCCGGGCCGAGGACTTCCTGCGCCGCTACCCGGACGAGCCCCGCGCCACGCCGGACGTGATGTTCCGGCTGGCGGAGCTGTACTACGAGCGCTCCACGGACGAGCACCAGCTGGCGCGCAAGGACTACGCGGAGCGCGTGCGCACGATGTCCGACGAGGCGATGGCGGACCTGCCGCCGGAGCCGGACGTGGACTTCACGCCGTCCATCGGCGTGTACCGCACGCTCCTCGCGCGCTTCCCGGACTACAAGCTCAACGACGGCTCCCTGTACCTGCTGGCGTACTGCCTCAACGAGCAGCACAAGGACGAGGAGAGCCTCGCCACCTACCAGCAGCTCACCACGCGCTACCCGAAGAGCCGCTTCGCCACCGACGCGTGGACGCGCATCGGCGAGTACTGGTTCGAGGAGGAGACCGACCCGGAGGCGCTGCGCAAGGCCGCGGAGGCGTACACCGCCGCCACGCGCGACACGGAGCACCGGTTCTACGACAAGGCCCGCTACAAGCTGGCCTGGACGTACTACCGCATGGACTGGTTCGAGGAGTCCGTGGACAGCTTCCTGCTGCTCCTGGACCACTACCAGTCCCACCAGCAGTCCGGCAGCAAGGCGGACGAAGGCGACCTGCGCTCGGAGGCGCTCCAGTACATCGCGCTGTCGCTCGCGGATGAGTCCTGGGGCGGCGTGGCGAAGGCCCGCGACCTCTTCGCGAAGCGCGGCGGCCGGCCCTACGAGCCGGAGGTGTACCGCCGGCTGGGCCACGTCTACTTCGACCAGCTCCGCAACCCGGAGGCCATTGCCGCGTATCAGCAGGTGCTGGCCACCGACCCGCTCACCACGGACGCGCCCCGCCTGCAGCAGCGCATCGTCCAGGCCTATGAGCGCGACCGGCGCATGGACCTGTACGCGCGCGAGTCGGAGAGGCTGGCCAACGACTACCTGCCCGGCGGCGCCTGGTACGAGAAGAACAAGGACGACCCGAACGCGCTGTCGCACGCGCAGACGCTCGCCGAGCAGAGCCTCTACTCCGCCGCCGCGTACCAGCACCAGCAGGCGCAGGCCTTCCAGAAGGAGGGCAAGGCCGCGGAGTCCAAGGCCACCTACGCGGCCGCGGCGCGCGCGTACGGCACGTACCTGGAGCGCTTCCCGCGCAGCAAGACCGCGTACGCGATGCGCTTCTTCCACGCCGAGTCCCTCTTCAACTCGGACGCGTACGGCGCGGCGGCGAAGGAGTACTCGGCCGTGCGCGACTCCAACCAGGACAACGTCTACCGCGACGTGTCCGCGCACAACGCGGTGCTCGCCTGGAAGGCGCAGCTGGACGAGGACGTGAAGGCGGGCCGCGTGCCGGAGCGCAAGCCGCTGCGCGCCAGCGAGCGCCCCAAGGACAGCGCGCACGCCCCCGTGGCCCTGGCCCCGACGGAGGCCGCGCTCGTGAAGGCGTCCGACGCGTACGTGGCGATCCTGCCCAAGGAGGAGGCCGCGCCCGGCATCGCCTACCAGGCCGCGGAGCTCTTCTACACGCACGACGACTTCGCCCAGGCCCGCCCCCGCTTCGAGCGCGTGGTGCAGACGTACCCGCGCAACCCGGTGGCCGGCTACGCCACCAACCTCATCATCGAGTCCTTCCTCATCGACCAGGACTGGAAGAGCGTGGAGGAGGTCAGCGCGCGGCTCGCCAGCAACGCGCAGGTGGTGGACCCGTCCAGCGAGCAGTACCGCGAGCTGATGAAGTTCAAGCTCGCCGGCCGCTTCAACCTGGCGGACCAGCTGGCCGCGCAGAAGCGCTACGACGAGGCCGCGAAGAAGTACCTCCAGCTGGTGGAGGAGGCCCCCCGCCACGAGTTCGCGGACAAGGCGCTCAACAACGCGGCGGTGGCCTACGAGGAGCTGCGCCGCTTCGACTCCGCGATGAAGCTCTACGAGCGCATCTACCGCGACTACCCGAAGTCGCCGTGGGCGCATACGGCACTGTTCCGCGTGGCCCTCAACGCGCAGAAGTCCTACGACTTCGACAAGGCCGTCACCAGCTACCAGAAGCTGGTGAAGGACTACCCGAAGGCCGAGGAGCGAGAGGCCGCGCTCTTCAACGCGGCGTCGCTGCTCGAAGGACAGCAGCGCTACGCGGAGGCCGCGGCCGCCTTCCAGCGCTCCGTGGAGTTGTACCCCCACGGGAAGAGCGCGCCGGAGAACCAGTACCGCGCGGCCCGCATCCTGGAGAAGTCGGGCGACACGAAGGGCGAAATCCAGGCGCTGGAGGCCTTCGTCCGCAAGTTCGCCAGCAAGGCGGACCAGGTGGAGCTGGTGGTGGACGCCAGGCGCCGCCTGGGCGACGCGTGGAAGAAGCGCGGCAACACAAAGGAAGCCGAGCGCGCGTACGCCGCCGCCGCGGATGACTTCGACCGCCGCAAGCTGAAGCCGGACACGCAGCCGCGCGCCGCGGAAGCCGCCGCGTACAGCCGCTTCCAGCTGGCCGAGCTGGAATTCCAGCGCTTCGACGCGCTGAAGCTCAGCGGCTCCGGCAAGGCGCTGGAGAAGAGCTTCAGCAAGAAGACCGAGGCCGTGAAGGCGGTGGATGCCGCGTACGCGAAGGTCCTGCCGTACAAGCAGCTGGAGTGGTCGCTGGCGTCGTTCTACCGGCGCGGCTACGCCCTGGAGCGCTTCGCGGCCACGCTGCTGGACGCGCCCGTGCCTCCGGAGGTGAAGCGCCTGGGGGACGACGCGGTGCTGACGTACCAGGACATGCTCACGCAGCGCACCGTGGCCCTGGAGGACCGCGCGGTGGAGAGCTACGCCGCCACGCTCAAGGAGGCTCGCAACAACCGCGTCTCCAACGAGTGGACGCGCCGCACGCAGGAGTCGCTCAACCGCTTCCGCCCGAAGGAGTACCCCGTCCTCAAGGAGGCCCGGGGGGCGCTCGCGTCGGAGGCCGTGTATCCGGATGGCCTGCTGGGCAGCCTCGCCGCGCCGCCCGCGCCCGCGCGCGCCGACCCGGACAAGGCGCCCCGGCTCACGGAAGGGGGCACGCCATGAACGCGGGCCGCAAGTTCGCCCTCACCGGGCTCGTGCTCTGGCTGTCCGCCTGCGCCTCCGGTCCGGAGACGCGCAAGGACTCGAAGCTCACCGGGCCGGAAGCCGGGCCCGCCACCGCCGTCAGCACGTCGCCGAAGTCTGGTGACGTGAAGGCTGGCGACACGAAGCCCCAGGCGAAGGAACCCGCGCCGGTCGCGAAGTCGCTCGCCGGCCCGGAGAAGGACTTCACCCGCGCGGTGGAGGTCGCCCGGCGCGGCGAGCTGACCATCGCGGAGACCGCGCTCAAGACCCTGCTGGAGAAGTCCCCGAAGCTGGGCCCCGCGTGGACGAACCTGGGCATCGTGCAGGAGCGCCAGGGCCGCTTCCCGGACGCGGAGCGCTCCTACCGCCAGGCGCTGGCGCTGGACCCGGACCAGGAGGCCGCGTGGGACTGCCTGGTGCGGCTGGTGGCGCGCACGGGCCGCGCGGCGTCGCTGGAGGCGGAGCTGCGCGAGGCGCTGACGAAGCAGGACTCGGTGGCCCGGCGCACGGCGCTGGCGTTGAACCTCCTCTTGCAGAAGAAGCACCCGGCCGCCGTCGCGGAGGCCCGCCGCGCGCTCCAGGTCAGCGAGCAGCACGTGCCCGCCATGCAGGTGCTCGCGCAGGTGTACGCCCGCGAGGGCAAGTACGAGCTGGCCTCCATGGTGCTGGGAAACGCGCTCGCCATCGACGCGCAGGACGCGGCCACCCTCAACGCCCTGGGCCTGGTGCACCTGGGCCTCAAGGAGCGCCCCCTGGCGCTGGAGCGCTTCCGCCAGGCCATCGCGCTCCGGCCGGACTTCGCCGAGGCGCGCAACAACCTGGGCACCCTGCTCAACGAGGGCGAGGACTACGCCGGCGCCCGCGTGGAGCTGGAGGCCTCCGTGAAGGCCGCGCCGGACTTCGCCGCCGCCCACCTCAACCTGGGCAACGCCTACCGCGGCGAAGGGGACTTCCCCCGCGCCCTGGCCGAGTACGAGCGCGTGCTCCAGCTCCAGCCCGACGCGAAGGACGTGTACTTCAACCTGGGCCTGCTCCACCTGGACCTGGAGCCCGCCGGCATGGACACCCTGGAGCGCCTCCAGAAGGCCACGTCCTTCCTGGAGCAGTACAAGTCCAAGGGCGGCACCGACGAGCGCACCGCGCAGTACCTCAAGGACGCCCAGAAGAGCATCGACCGGGAGACCCGCCGCCGCGAGCGCGAGCGCAAGGAGGGCCTGAAGAAGGCCGCCGAAGCCGCCAAGGCCCCCGAGGCCAACCC
>NZ_RAWC01000167.1:0-20125 GCF_003611685.1 Corallococcus sp. CA049B
GGGTTCGGATCCGACTCGCCCTGGGTGGGCGTCACGGCCGCCGATGCCGAGGTGTCCGCCACGGGCGCGGGGCTGGAGGCCACGGATCCGGCCTCAGGGGCCTGGGACGCGGCGACAGGCGTGGCGCTGGCTTCCGGAGTGGGCGTCGCAGCCTCCGCACCGGTGTCCGCCGCGGGCTGGGGAGCCGGAGCCTCTGTGGCCGTGGAGGCAACAGGGACTTCGAGCGCGTCCACGCGATCCGGCACGGCCTCCGCCGCAGGAGCAGCGGCGGGCTCCTCCGCCACCGGGGGCTCGACAGCGGAGCTCGCGGGCACGGAAGCGGATCCGGCCGGAGACACGGCTTCCGCTGGGGACGCGACCGCGGAGGCAGTGCTCTCGACGGGGCTGGGTGCCTCGACCTTGGGTTCGGAAGCAGCCGGCGCGTTCTCGGCGCCGGAGGACTTCACGTCCACGGCGGGGGCCGGTGCTTCGGTGGCTCCCCTGCCCTGGCCGCGCAGCGGACTCGCGGGGACGTAGACGAACGACAGGCTCCGGGTGAACGAGGCACGGAAGGCCTCCACCACCGCCACGCCCCCCACCATCACCGGCTCGGAGGGCACGCCTGGAGCGTCCATCCCCGAGGACTCCTGCCGCTTCGACTCCTCACCCCGCATCCGCTCCTCGCTCTTTCCAGGCGGCCCGCTCGCGCGAGGCGCCTCCCCTTCATTGTCGTTCACGGACGTCGCGGCCTTCAGTCGCGACTCCGCCTCCAGCCTTTCGGCATCCACCGCACCCGCGGCCTTCGCCAGCGCCGCGGCCGCGGTGGCCAGAGCCTCCGCGACACGCGCGGCCGAGTCCACCTTGTCCGCGGCCTCCGCCGTCGCGGCGGCCTTCGCGAGCCGCTCCGTGGACAGCCCGATGGAGCGGTCATACTCGACGCGCAGGTCCGCGTCGGTGAGCATCTCCATCGCTTCGTTCATCCGTTCACGCAGCGCTTCCACCTGCTCCGGATCCCCCAGCGCGTACACCGCGATGGAATCCGGCGAATACAGCTCCATCAGGCGCTGGTGGGCCGCGCGGATCTCCTCGTCGGTGGCCGTGGGCGGCACCTCCAGGAGCTCGTAGTAGGTCTGCTGCGCGAAGGGCTTCATGGGATGGCGGACTCGGGGGAAAGGCCGTCGAGCGTCAGGATGCGAGCGGCGATGCGCTGGAGTCCCTGGGACACGGGCGAGTCGGGCCGCTCGAGGAGCACCGGCTTGCGCTTGCGCACCGCACGCCACGCTTCATCGTCGTGGCGCAGGGCGCCCAGGTCATCCATGTCGATGCCGAAGAACTTCTTCCACGCGGACACCATCGCGGAGCCGACCTTCTCATCCGCGTCCGTGCGCGCCTGGTTCACGACGAGCCGCACGTGGAACGCCGCCAGCTCGCGCTCCAGCCGCTCCGCGTCCGAGGGGGCCTTGCGCCGCACCTGCGCGACGATGTCGTGCAGCGTCCGCAGGCCGCCCTCGCGGGTGGACAGCGCGCCCTCGACCATGTCCTGGATGCCGTAGCGCGCCTCTGTCTGCTGGAGCTTGCGGAAGAAGGCCGCCTTGACGAAGCGGTACGCGTTCTCCACGGACGTGGGCTCCGGCAGCACGACGAGCAGGCCGTGGTCCGCGATGAGGAAGAAGTCGAGCGTGTTGAAGCTGGTGCCCGCGCCCAGGTCCAGGATGAGGTAGTCCGCCGTCGTCTGCGACAGCAGCGTGCGCAGGAGCTTCTGCTTCTGCGCGTACTTGAGGTTCGCCGCGTCCAGCGAGTCCTGCGCGCCGGCGATCAGCGACAGGCCGGGCACGCCGGTGGAGACCATCACCTCTTCGAGGCTCGCCTTCCCGCGCCGCAGGAAGTCCGACAGCGTGGACTCCGGAGGGCCCACGCCCAGGCAGGTGTGCAGGTTGGCGCCCCCCAGGTCGGCGTCCACGAGCAGCACCTTCTGGCCTGCCTGCGCGAGCGCGACGCCCAGGTTGGCGGACACCATCGACTTGCCGATGCCGCCCTTGCCGCCGCCCACCGCGATGATCCGCGCCGCGCGGGAACGCCGGGCGAGCCCCGCGGGGCCCGAGGGCGACACGTCATTGCCAGCACGCGGCGAGGTGCCAGCCAGTGAGGCGGGAGCGGATGGAGGCAAGGGGGCGGGCTTCACGAAGGCTCGCATCAAAGCCCGTCCTACCGCCCGAGTCGACACCCCGCCATTTCACGGCCGGCCCGGAAGCGCCCGGAGCCCGCGCCCCGGGGCCCGGAGGCTCGGGGAGCAGGCGGCCGGGGAGCCGTTCGCTGTCACTCGTCGAGCAGCTCGACGTTCCAGTACGACACGTCCGCGAGGTGCAGGAACGGCAGCCACTCCCGGTAGGTGATCTTCCGGATGGCGCCGCGGAACAGCGGCGTCCAGCGCGGTCGCACGGGCTTCTTGAGCAGCCGCATCCCGGCCTGATCTGGAGTGCGCCCCCCCTTCTTCAGGTTGCAGGGCACGCAGGAGCACACGACATTCTCCCACGTCGTCTTGCCGCCCTGGGTGCGCGGGCTGACGTGGTCCAGGTTGAGCTCGCTGCGGGGCAGCTGCTTCGCGCAGTACTGGCAGGTGTCGTTGTCGCGCGCGTAGATGTTGAGGCGCGAGAAGCGCACCTTGGCGCGCGGCAGGTGGTCATACGCGCCGAGCACCAGGACGCGCGGCACGCGGATGGTGCGGTCGATGGTGGTGATGCTGTCCTGGGTGGCGCTGAGGGCGGCCCAGTCCTCGAACTCATACAGGCGGTACTGCTCGTCGATGGCTTTGGCGACGCCCTGATACAGCAGGGAAAAAGCCCGTTTGACTGACGTCACGTGAACCGGTTGGTAGTACCGGTTTAAAACGAGCACGGCGCTGTTGATCATGGCTGGCTTCCCGAACGGGCGGCCGCCACAGCCAGCGCGACCTGCCCCAGGTCCTCCTCTGAGAGACACCGGACGTCGAGAACGACCTCGTCATCCGCAATCCTGCCAATAACCGGCACCTCGGCTTCGCGCAGACGTTCCAGGAATACTTTCGGCGCTTCTACGGTGAGGCTGCAAGCGTAGGAAGGCAACCGGGACAGCGGCATGGCACCTCCACCTACTTGTCCGTCCACGGACACCACGCGGCCCTCGACGCCGCTCGCCGCGAGCAGTGCCGCCAGGCGTTCGGCACGGGCTTGCAACAAAGCCGGTTGCTGGGTGAGCAGGCTTTGGGTGGGGACCGCGTCCGCGCGGCCATCCCGGTACAGCTCCAGCGTCGCCTCCAGGGCCGCGACCGTCATCTTGTCGACACGCAGCGCACGTGTGAGCGGGTGGGATTTGATGCGCTGAAGCAGGTCCGAGCGGCCGACGATGACGCCCGCCTGGGGGCCGCCGAGCAGCTTGTCGCCGGAGAAGGCCACGACGTCCGCGCCGTCCCGGATGGCCTGTCCCACGGTGGGCTCCGGGGTGAGGCCCGGGCCAGAGAGGGGCACGAGCGCGCCGGAGCCCAGGTCCTGGAACACGGGCACGTCACGGGAGCGCCCCAGTTCGGTGAGCTCCGCGAGGGACGCCTCTTCCGTGAAGCCCACGAGCGCGAAGTTGGAGCGGTGGACCTTCACGATGAGGCCGGTGTCCGGGCTCATCGCGTTGGCGTAGTCCGCGCGCCGGGTGCGGTTGGTGGTGCCGACTTCGATGAGCTTCGCGCCGGACTGGCGCATGACGTCCGGGATACGGAAGCCGCCGCCGATTTCCACGAGCTCGCCGCGGGACACGACGCATTCGCGGCCGGAGGCGAGGGCGGCGAGGGTGAGGAGCACCGCGCCCGCGCAGTTGTTGACGACGATGGCGTCCTCCGCGCCGGTGAGCGTGCGCAGGAGGTCGATGAGCGGTGCATAGCGGCTGCCCCGTTCGCCTTCGTCCAGGTCGTACTCGAGGTTGGAGTAACCCCGGGCCACGGCTACGACGCGCTCCACGGCTTCGGGAGCCAGGGGTGCGCGGCCGAGGTTCGTGTGGAGCACGACGCCGGTGGCGTTGATCACGCGCCGGAGGTTCGGCGTGGCCAGCGACGCGAGCGCCTCCTCCACATCCGCGTCCTCGAAGGGACGCAGGTCACCAGCCAGGAGCCGGGAGCGCACGCGTTCGACAGCGAGCCGCAGCGCCGCGACCGCGCGGGCATGGGGAAGGTTCGCGAGCCGGGACTCCAGCGACGGTCGTCGCAGGAGTTGTTCGATGGAGGGAAGGCCGCGAAGCAGTGCGTTCTTGCCATCCGGGGAGTTTGACGCAGCGCCCATTGGACGCATCGTACCAGGTGCAGTGTTTCTGGGTTATCCATGGGCTCTACGCTTGGACGCGTAATGCGCGCAACGATGCCGCGTAGTCCTACAGCTGCAGTTTGAGCCGTATCACTCGTGCCCGGTAGTGACACTGCATGGCCACGGCTTGGTGGTGGTCCTCCGCCCCAGTATTTCCTGAGACACCTTTCTGGGGGATAGCCTCCCCCTTGTGAGGTGGATGTGAAGAAGCAGAAGCAGGACAGGACGGCGGAGCGCGGCCGGTTCTCTGCGAAGCGGAAGAAGGAGGCCGTTCTCCGGCTGCTCAAGGGAGAGGAACTCGACGCACTCTCCCGGGAGCTGGGCGTCACGGCAGCGGCGTTGGGCGAGTGGCGGGAGAAGGTTCTGGCCGGGGCCGAGGCGAACCTCAAGAGCCGCGGGCCGGAAGCAGCGGACGACGAGGTGCTGCGGCTCAAGGCCATGGTGGGCGAGCTGATGATGAAGAACGAGTTGCTGGCGGAGAAGGCCCGGCTGCTGGAGGGCAACGCCCCGGGTTTTCCATGGAGGAAGTCGAGAGGATGAGCGCCAGTCTCTCGCCTTCCAGCGGCAAGCAGTACGGACTGGCGCTCGTGGCGGCCACCTGGCGCGTGCCTCGCGCCACGGTGTACCGGCACCGCGCCCGTCGGCGGGCAGCGCTGCCTGCGTCAGCCCGGCGTGGCCCCAAGACGGCGCTGACGGACGAGGCGCTGCTGGAGGCCATCCGCGGCGTGCTGTCCGCCTCCCCGTTTCTGGGCGAGGGGCACCGCCAGGTGTGGGCCCGGCTTCGCGCCCAGGGCGTGCGCACGTCGAAGGCCCGCTGCCTGCGACGGATGCGCGAGGCAGGGCTGCTGGCACCGGGCAGGGCCCGCCGGGTGCTGGGGCCGCGCAACCACGACGGCACCCTCACCACGGACAAGCCCGACGTCATGTGGGGCACCGATGCCACCTGCACGGTGACGACGCTGGAGGGCCAGGCCACCGTCTTCATCGCCATCGACCACGGCACCTCCGAGTGCGTCGGCGTCCACGCGGCCAAGGTGGGCACCCGCTTCGCGGCCCTCGAGCCCATCCGTCAGGGCGTCAAGGCGCGCTTCGGTGCGTACGGCCGGGGCGTGGCGACGGGGCTGTCCATCCGCCACGACAACGGCAGCCAGTACGCCTCCAACGCCTTCCAGGACGAGCTGCGCTTCCTGGGCGCCGCGTCCAGCCCGTCCTTCGTCCGCGGTCCCGAGGGCAACGGCTGCGCCGAGCGCTTCATCCGCACCCTCAAGGAGCAACTGCTCTGGGTGCGCACCTTCGCCACCGTGGAGGAACTCCGGCGGGCCCTGCTGGAGTGGGCTCACCGAGCACTGGCTGCTGGAGCGCCACCACTTCCTCTCGCCGAGTCAGGCCCGGCGGGAGTTGCTGCAGAAGCAAGCGGCCTGATTACGACCAACTTGGTGTCTCAACAATCTGGTGCGGTACAGTGGCGTCGCCAGCGACTCCACGCCAGGACATGCGCCAGTGGAGCCACGGTCCACCGCAGGAGTAAATGCAGCAGTCCTCGCGCTTCCTGGATGGAGTAGCGAGCGAGGGCCGTCAGTGGATGCCGCGCCGAGCGAGAAATACACACATGGAATTTCTTCACCTCGGCAGGCCGAGGGCTTTGGGGGGCAAGCCCTGCTGAGATTGCAGGTTGGCGATGACACGCGCGGCGGCAAGGCAGACATGGGCCAGCGCCTACCGCCTCCAGCTCCGTTTCGAGACGGCCAACCAGCCGGGCTTCCGGCGCCGGCGCCTCAGTGGCCGATGGCTGCTGCATGGGAAGGCTCACTCCTCCCCGCCTGCTTCTTCAACAGAAAGGGGACTGCGGAACCTTCCGAACTCCATCTATAGGATTAGAGGCGTACGAACTCGCTAGTGCAATCCGCGAAGCCCTCCATTGGCACGTAATAGGCAGCGACTGTGGCCCCCACCACCATGAATATCTGGGAATTGAACCGGCCTTCGACCACTTTGAGGGTGTGGTACGTCTTCTCCTGCTTCGTTCCCCGGCCAGTGGTCAAACTGATAATGACCTTCCCTCCTTGGACGGGTTTGCCGTCATCGACCGTGACGATACTGCCTTGGACAGCGTTCTCCCGCACATCGAGGTCTTCGAACCGCGTGGCGCGTCCGGTGGCCACCTGCGCCTGCGCCCCCCCCAACACCTGGATGGCATGGCGCGGGGTGTCGCGGGGATCCTCAATGAACGCCGTCAGACCCACGTTGTTGGGCTTGTCCCCGAACTCCCGGAAGATGCCACGCTCACGCGGGTCCTTCGGAGGCTGACGTGGATCGAATGAGAACTCGTACATCACCCTTACCCGGCGCGTCTCTCCAGGATCCAGCGTCAGCCACGCTGTCTCCAGATAGGTGCGGTAGGCGGGATTACTCTGCCCGGCGACGATGAAGATGCGGGCCGGCATCTGGTACGGATTGCCAACCTCAATGAAGCTTACCTCCCGAGTAGCAGGAGAGGCGGTCTTGGAGATGAACCGGTCGTAGTTTGACTGCGCTAGGTTGTTGAACTCTGTCATCTCCACGACGGAGGGGTTGGTGGGGTTCTGGTACAGGGGAATGCGGGCGATGACGCAGAAGTGCCCATTGCTGGGAGGTGTCCAGGTGGAGGAAAACTCGACCGTGGCTCCCGCCGGGATATTGCGCACATCGCTTCCGAGGAAAGTCTCCGGAATGCCTCCAATGCCGTAGCCCTTCACGAAGAAGTTGACCCGCACGCTAGGCGCATCCAAAGAGCCGTTGTTCTTCACCCGGGCGATCACCGTGTTCGTGTTGCCCTCCCAGGGCACATTGAACCAAGCGGAATCCGCTTGGTTGCGCACGTTGCGCACCTCGATGTCTGGGCTCTGCCACTGCTGATCCGGGCCAGCCGGCCAAGGCCGGATGGAAGGGTCTGGACGGCTGTTCACCCCGTAGAGGATGCGCACGTCGGCCTTCGTGCCGTCCTCTCCACTCACATCCACGCGGAAGTCGGTGGGGAAGACCGGGTCCGTCGTGTCCGTCTCCTCATAGTCCTGACCGTTGCCCAGCACGCTTCCATCCCCGTCACCGTCGTTGTTCAGGAGCAGGATGGCCGGACGTGCGATGGGGGGAGAGTAGGGCCCCGACACCACGTCCGTGCCGAGCACCCGACTATTGGTGGGCAGGTTTCGGTCGGCGATCTGCGTTACCTGACCGGAGCGGTACTCGAAATAGTAGTTCCAGCCATCGGCGAGGCGCACCTCGATGCCCCGCTTGCGTCCCGCCGGCAGCGTCGCCGCTTCTGACGGGTGCAGGGTGATGGTCTGATCCACCGGCACACCCATGGAGACAAAGTTGAAGCTCTGCACCGCCGAGGCCGGTACCCATCCCAGCATCATCCGATGGGCGAGCGAGAAGTGGGGGAAGGGATCGTCGGAGTGCATCATCTCCCAGGCTCCCGGATTCCTCCCGGGAACCGATGGCGTGTATTGGTCGCCCAGCCCCAGGTTGTGCCCTAGTTCGTGCGCCAGAGACTCATGGATTTCCCGGTCGCCGACTACACCCCACTCGTTGGGCATGGAGATGACTCCGGCGTTCTTGTTTCCCTCGGCCGTCGTGTAGGGCCCCCAGTTGCCAATGGAGGCATAGGGCCAAGCGGCCCTGGGCGTGGCTCCCGTCACCGGCTGCGACACGCACAACAGGGTATCGAAATTGTTGTAGTTGATGAGCCCATCGCCGGCCGTGAAGCAGGCCTGAAAATAGGTGCCCTTGGGCGTGTTATCCGCGTTGAAGTAGTCGTCGTAGCTGCCGGGGAGTTCAACCGGGCCGAAGACCTCGGCCGAGAGGTCGAACGCTCCGTAGGAGACTTCCTGGTAGTACTGTCGCGCGCTGCGCGTTACCCCTCCATCCGTCACCCCGTTGATGACCTCATTGAGCCAGCGATCGCGGTGGGCCTGCAGCGTCGCGGCGTCGGTGGTGAAGCGCTGGCTGCTGGTGTCCACCAGCAGGATGGCAATGCGCCGAGTCCCCGTTGCCGGAACCACGCTGAGGTTCTGTGGGCCCGCCGGGCCCCCGCCCCATGCCGCACCTGCCGCGAACCCGGTCCCCTGTCCGTCAAACCAACGGGGCGGCCCCCTCTGCTCATCCCGCCAGAGCGCATCGACCCGAAAGGGCGCCTCTCCCACAACGGTGGGGGTCCCTTTCATCAGCGCCTGCAGGACATATTTGCCGGGTTGGAATCCGACCAGAAGCATGATGCTCGGAGCGACGTCCTGAGCATTCCCCTCTTGGGAGACCGAAACCTGACCTCCCGGAGGGCCCTCCCGCACAGTGAAGTCCAGGTTCTCCATCTGGAGACCGGTCTTCGGGTTGATGCGGACTGGAACCCTGAGGTACGAGCCTACGAAGAGTTTTTTCTTGGATATCTTCAGGTCGACGTCGGCCATGGCAAATGCTCCTCCTTCACTGAGGATGGAGGTGCCACGCTCAATTTGTGAAGGACGCGAGCCTACGATGAGGCTGTTCGTAACCTCATCAGCCAAGGCAACTGACAGCACGCAACGTGAGCGCCTCGCGGTTGTCTAGTCGCTCGCGAGACACGTTAAAATTGCCCGGGATCCGTGGACAGACGGTTTAATCCTACAGATGGAGTTCGGAAGGTTCCGCAGTCCCCTTTCTGTTGAAGAAGCAGGCGGGGAGGAGTGAGCCTTCCCATGCAGCAGCCATCGGCCACTGAGGCGCCGGCGCCGGAAGCCCGGCTGGTTGGCCGTCTCGAAACGGAACTGGAGGCGGTAGGCGCTGGCCCATGTCTGCCTTGCCGCCGCGCGTGTCATCGCCAACCTGCAATCTCAGCAGGGCTTGCCCCCCAAAGCCCTCGGCCTGCCGAGGTGAAGAAATTCCATGTGTGTATTTCTCGCTCGGCGCGGCATCCACTGACGGCCCTCGCTCGCTACTCCATCCAGGAAGCGCGAGGACTGCTGCATTTACTCCTGCGGTGGACCGTGGCTCCACTGGCGCATGTCCTGGCGTGGAGTCGCTGGCGACGCCACCACCAAGCCGTGGCCATGCAGTGTCACTACCGGGCACGAGTGATACGGCTCAAACTGCAGCTTAGGCACATCCAACGGCAGCAATGGTAGCCTCCCCCGCCCCGAAGTGGACCAGCGAGCACAAGGGCCTACCCTCGCAATGCGGTCTCGTACACAGCACTATTCTCCTAGTGCCTACAGATTTCACCAGCCGCCATAGGGCACAGTGATGGCCTCCATGTAGTGACCGTTGGGGTCCTGGAAGTAGACCCCACGGCCTCCGTCATGGGTGTTGATCTGGTTCTCATGCTGGCCGCGCGGGTCGGCCCAGTGCTGAATCTTCCGGTCGCGGATCTTCGCGATCAGCGAATCGAAGACCTCCTCCGTCACCAGGAATGCGTAGTGCTGCCCGTGGATCGCGTCCTGGGTGCTGACGTAGTCGAGCGACGCGCCGTCCGTCAGCTTCACCACCTGGAAGTGCCCGAACGGCGTGGGCTCCGGAAGCCCGAGCAACTCCGCGAGGAATTGCGCGGACGAGACCTTGTCCTTCGCGTGGATGATCGTGTGGTTGAATTTGACAGACATGGAGGCCCCCTGGGCAAGGAGCCTCCTATAACGCGCGCCCCTGCTGGAGTGCCAGCGGCCACAGCTTCGCCAGTTCAGCGCGCAGCACCGTGGCGCTCGCGTAACGCTCCTCGGGCTGCTTCCGCATCAGCTTGAGGACGACCTGCTCGAACGCTTCCGGCAGCTCTGGACGCCGCTTCCTCGGAGGCACGGGCGTCTCCTGCACATGCATCAGCATCAGCGGAACAGGCTGCGCATGCCGGAACGGCAGCTGCCCGGTGAGCAGCTCATACGCCACCACTCCCAGCGCATACAGGTCCGTGGCCGACGACACCTCCGTCCCCTTCACCTGCTCCGGTGCCATGTACTCCGGCGTCCCCAGCGTCGCCCCCTGCGCCGTGTTCCCCATCACATGCGCGCTCTTCGCGAGCCCGAAATCCATCAGCTTCAGCACGCCCGTGCGCGTGATGAACAGGTTCCCGGGCTTCACGTCCCGGTGCAGTACCCCGCGCGCATGCGCGTGCTCCAGCGCGACCGTCGCGTGCGTCAGCCACCGCAAGGCATTGGCCAGCCTGGGGCGCCCCTCCTGCATCACCTGCCGCAAGTCCTGCCCCTCCAGCAGCTCCACCGTCAGGTAATGCCTCTCCCCGTCCGAGCCCGCGTCGAACACATGCAGGATGTTCACGTGCTCCAGCGCCCGGGCGTGCTCCACCTCCTGGCGGAAGCGCGTCACCATCGCCTCGTCGGCGTACGGCACGGCCAGCACCTTGAGCGCCACGCGCTGCTGCTTCTTCACATCCAGCGCCTGGTACACCGCCGACGTGCCGCCCACGCCCAGCCACTTCTCCACCCGGTAGCGCCCCGCCACCACCTGCCCGGGGACGAGCCCCTGGTGCACGGGCGCGGGAGGCCTGGGCGTCACCGCGCCCTGGAGCAACGTCCCCCCCGGAGACACGGGCGTCCGCACCTGCGGCAGCGTCGGCTCGGACCCATCCTCGGCCACGGCGTTGCCCGGCCGCGCGTTCAGCGCCTCCGGGCCCAGGTAGGTCAATCCTCCGCTGTCACGGTCCTTGGAATGCACCCCGCCCTCCCCTCTCACGGCTCCAGCAGCGAGACGGGCGCGGGCGCGCCTGCGCCTTCGAGGTCCAGGTGGGGGGTGGGCAGGTTGTACTCCGCGGCGGCGAGCGTGGCCTCCACCATGATGGGGCCCGAAATCTCCGAGGGCTCGCCCTGGCAGAGCACCTCCACCACGTGCTCCAGCGTCCACTTGCCCATGCGGCCCACCTCCAGCCGCTGGCCGTTGAACTTCGCCGTGTCCGACAGCTGTTCGCTCGCGGTGAGCTTCGCCTCCACCGAATCGCCCAGGTAGCCGCGCGCCAGGTTCAGCACCCGGTCAATCACCGCGTTCCAGGCCTGCAGGTGCGTGCGGTCCTGCGCCTCGTCGATGATGTCCAGGCCCACCTGCAGCCGCTCCATGCGCTCCAGGAACTGCTGCACCAGCTTGCCCCGGATGATGCGGCCGTGCTGCGGGGCGATCATCTCCACCGCGGGCGTGAGCTTCCGGATGGCCGCCACCGCGCGCACCAGCGCCGAGTTCACCGGCATGTAGATCTGGTGGAACGCCCGGATGCCATTCCAGTCGGACTCGTCCGCCCACAGGCCCTGCGCCTTGCTGTCCGTGAGGCCTCCGAAGAGGTCCCCCGTGAAGAGCACCCGCGTCTGAGGGTCGTAGAGCATCACCGCGCCCCGGAAGTGGCAGAACGGCGACGGCACCGGCAACAGCTTGTGCCCCGTGGGCACGCTCAACCCCTGCGAGAACTTCTCCGTCGGGATGAAGCGATTGCGCGGCAGGTTGAAGTGGACGATGAGCCGCCAGGTGTCCTCGGAGCACAGGATGCTCGCGCGCGGCGAGTAGCGCGCCGAGATGATGTTCGCGGACGAACCCACGTCCGGATCCTGGTGGTTGATGAAGAGCGCGGACAGGCGGTCCATCCCGCCAATCAGCGACACCACCTTCGTGTGGATGGTGGAGAAGTCGCTGCTCGACCCGGGGTCGATGAGGAGGTTGAACTCGGCGGGTTTCGCCGTCCGTGGATCCGTGCCCCGAAAGCGGCGCAGGAACGGGTTCGCGAAGAAGATGCCGCCGGGCTCGCGCTTCCCGACCCAAAAGGTCTCGGGGGCGATCTCCACGGCGGTGCGGTTGAGGTCTATCTGTTGAGGGCTGGGGGCGCTGGGCTGGCTCATGGCGTGTTTCCTTCACGCAAACGAGGGGGGGTGGAACTGCGCAGCAACCCTACCAGCCCACCGCCACCCCGGGTCCCCTTCTCGGACCTATTCGCAAGAGGGCATGAGCCGCGCTTCTCGCTCTGCCCCCCGCACGGCAATCAGGACCAATTCAGTCCTCGCCGGACTCCTTGCCTGGCCGGTCGCCGAAGAGCTGCACCCAGCGTCCGTCAAACCCGCCGTTCTGAGGCAGGTACCACCCACCCTGCAGCCAGAAGCCCTGCTCCCGCCCGTCCGTGTCGTCCGTCACGCCCGAGTGCACGAAGTAGTCGTGTTGCCACCAGTATGAGTTCACGGACGCCGGGTAGCCGCTGGCGCTCATGCGCGTCTGCCCCCGCGAGTCCACCACCGTGCCCGCCCATGACTTGTCATGGAACGCGCTGGACCCGCCGCCGCCCGTGTCGGACGCCTTGTCGTTCAGCTCGAACGTGCCGAAGAACCACTTCTTCGACGGGTAGCCCTCGCGGTCGTCCTGCCCCTCCACGTCGCGCGTCTTGGAGAAGAAGCGCTGCATCCCCACGCTCACCTCCGCCTGCCCCGCCTCATTCACCACCGGGCTCTCCAGGAAGAAGAACTGGGGCTCGTCCGGCAGCCAGTGCGTCGCATAGCCCCCGTGCTCCCAGTGCGTGGGGAGGATGTCCGCCAGGTCCTGCAGCTCGTACGTGACGCGCTTCACCGCGGGCCAGTTGGCCGAGTCCCCGTTGTCGTAGCGGCTGGCCAGCGCGTCCGCCGTCGAGTACCGCACCGGCTGCGCGTTGAACGCCGCAACCGCCGCCCCGTCGTCCTCCGGCACGAACACGTAGTGCAGCTTCTTGCGCCCGTCGTCGTTGTTCACGTCCGCCTCCGCCTTCCCCCCGGACGCCATCCGGCCCGCGAAGAACGAATACGGATCCGTCACGAAGCGCAGCTCCTGCCCGTGCGGCGCCAGCAGCTTGTCGGACCACTCCGCCTGCCAGATGAGCAGGTGGCTGCCCGTGCCCGTCTGCATGAACTGGAGGTCGCCGCTGCCCGCCCGGCGCACCACGTTGCGCTTGTGCTGTGTCACCACCGCGAACGCCACGGACTCCCCGCTGCCCGGGTTGCCCACCACGTTGCGAATCTGGAGCTCGACGCGCTCCCAGTCGTGGAGCTGCCAGTTGCCCGCCGCGTTCTTATCCAGCGCGTGATACAGGTGATACACGAGGACGAGGTTCTTGCCCCCGTCCATGAACTCGATCAGCGACGTGTACAGCGTCGGCCGGATGCGCCACCGGTCGAACGCGCCAGGCCCCACGCGCGACGCATCCACGTACTGGTTGATCTGCTTCCAGTGCAGCTTGTTGTTGGAGAAGTCCCCGTCCTGGTCGAAGTCGAAGTTCGTCAGCCAGTCGTAGCCGTGCTCGTTCCCGTTGCCGTTCGCGCGCTTGAAGATGACCGGCGCGTAGTAGCGCAGGAACGCCTGCCGCTGCGCGTTCGTCAGCGACCAGGCCTGCGCCTCGGCTTCAGCCGGAAGACACAGGCCCACCAGCGTGAACAGCGCGACCGCGAGGGGAGCGATTTTCGTTCGGAGGGTGGACATGGCGGCCTACGAAACCACGGCCCGCCCCTCCCTCTACAAGGAATTCACGAATCAGCGGGGGCCTACGGACCCGGCTGCCGCCACTCTGGCTTCCGGCGCGCGTAGAGCACGACGCCCAGGATGAAGACCAGCCCCGCCAGGTTCGCCACATAGGCGATGGGTTGTTCCACCTTGAGTTGCTTGGGCGGCACGAAGCCCACGATGAAGGCCAGGGCGGAGGACACGATTCCCACACAGGCGAGCAGCGGCAGCGCGGGCGCCCGGTAGCCTCGCGGGATTTCGGGACGCGTGCGACGCAGCTTGAGCGCCGACACGAACAGCAATCCATACATGGGGATGTAGAGCTGTGTCGTCATGGCGGCGAGCGCCCAATAGACCTGATTGACGTCCTTCGCGATGAAGAACGCCAGGGCGAGCAGCGCCACCAGCACTCCTTGCGTCGCCAGGAGCGCCGTGGGAGTGCCATGGCTGTTGGTGCGCTGGAAGAGCGGCGGCAGCAAGCCCTTGCGCCCCACCAGCAACAGGCTGTGGTTGGGGCCCAGCATCCAGGTGAGCACCGTGCCCAGCGCGGCGATCAGGAACAGCAGCGCGAAGACCGAAGCCATCCGCTTCAAGCCATACACGTCCAGGTATGTCTCGAAGGCCTGGATGAGGCCCGCGCTCAAGTCCAGCCGCTTGTGCTGGACGGCCACGGCGACGCCCAGCGTGGAGAAAACGAAGATGAGCGTGGCGAGCAGCGCCATCAGCACCATGGCCTTCGGATAGCCATGGCGCGCGTCCTTCATCTCCCGGACGTGCACCGCGCTCACCTCCACGCCGCCGTATGCGAGGAAGTTGCCCACCACGAGCACCAGCCCGCCGATACCGGACCACGGCGGCAGGAGATGACTCGCCTCCAGCGGCGTGGCCGAGGCGTGGCCGCCGAGGAGGTACGCCACGGCCAGCAGTGTCAGCAGGGTCGTGGGGATGACAATGCCGAGCACCACGCCCCATACGGAGAAGCGCGAGGCGTGACCCACGCCGTGCAGGGCCACCGCGGCGCACAGGCCGAAACCCACCAGCACGAAGGCGCCGTTGAAGGGGCCGTTGAGCGCGAGAGCGGGCGACACGATATACGCGAGGTTGCCCGCGGCGAAGGACAACAGCAGGGGATAGAAGATGATGTTCTGCACCCACTGCTGCCACGCGGCGCAGAACGCCCACTTCTCACCCAGCGCTTCGTGCACCCACGTGAAGACGCCTCCAGGCCAGGTGCTGCCCAACTCGGCGGCGGTGAAGGCCGCGGGCAGCAGGAAGACCAGTGCGGGGAGGATGTACAGCACCACCGACCCCAGCCCATACTCGGACATCGCCGCGACGTTGGTCAGGTTGATGACGGCCGACGCCGACAACAGCCCCATCGCGGGCCAACTCATTCTCCGACCCGGACGGCTCGCGCGAGTCTCAGCGGACGGCACATCCATGGCGGGCCACCTTTCGCCAGGGAGTTGTCACTGACTCCGCCCCGCGGCAAGAACGCGGCCTCACCCGAAATACGCGAGTGAAAGTTCGTCCCATCGCAAGGCGGTGTGCAGAGCAGTCCCTCGCACTCTCAGCCGGCCCGAGCGTTGATTGTCATTCCTTTTGCCGCCCCCCCGACGGGGATCGAATCGAAGCAGCAGGAGGCGGCGCCTTCGCGAGCCCGCCCTCCCGTGTCAACGCGATGCGCTCGGCATCACCGGCACCTTGGGCGCGCGGCCGTAGAGCAGCTGGTAGGTGTTGTAGGAGCGCAGCACGCGCTTGATGTAGCCGCGCGTCTCCGCGATGGGGATCTCCTCCACCCACGCATCCAGCGCCAGGTCCGGCTTGGCCGAGCGCCAGCGGTTCACCGCGCCGGAGCCCGCGTTGTAGCTGCCCACCGCGTAGGGCGTGTGGCCCTTGAACTTCTTGATCAGCCCGCCCAGGTAGTGCGCGCCGAAGCGGATGTTCAGCTCCGGCTGGAGCAGCGAGTCCACGGTGAAGTGCTTCACCTTGAGCTCGCGCGCCACGCCCTTCGCCGTGGAGGGCATCAGCTGCGTGAGGCCCAGCGCGCCGGCCCAGGACAGGGCCTTGGGGTCCAACGCGCTCTCCTCGCGCATCAGCGCCTGAAGCAGGTCCGGCTCCACGCCCGCGGGCGCGGTGTGCTTCTCAATCAGGTCGCGGAACGCGTTGGGATAGGCCACCTCCCACACCGGACGGGTCTGCGGGGTGATGCGCCCGCTCAGGTCCTTGCGCAGCGCCAGCCGAGCGATGGCGTGCGCCGAGCGCGCGTCGCCGGACTGCGACAGCACCATCACCAGGAGCCGCATGGACTCCGGCGGCTGGTTGGCGCGGTTGACCAGCATCAGCTCCGACGGCACGGAGTCCGCGAAGCCCAGGCGCAAGAGCTCCACGCCCGCGCGGAAGTGGGGGTCGTCCCCCATGGGGCCCGCGAACATCGGCCAGGGGCTGGCGGCCTCCGGCACGTCGAAGATGGACGCGGACACGGCCTCCAGCCGCTTGGGGTCCAGCTCGCCCAGCTTCGAGCGCGCCATCAGGCCGTAGTACGTGGCCGGGTGCTCCACCGCGAGCTTCTCCATCAGCTCCGCGGCGCCCTGGATGTTGCCGCGCTCCTCCAGCGTGCGCGCCCGCCAGTAGCGCGCGCGCTCCACGTCGTAGGACTCGTCCGCGTTGGCGAACTGCTCCTCGATGCGATCCAGGAAGGAGAAGCCTCCGTCCTCCACCTTCGACGTGCGCGCCACCCAGAAGGCCTTGAAGAGCGCCTCGCCCAGGAAGTCGCCCTTGGGGTACAGCCGCGCGACCTCATCCAGGCGCGCCATGGCCTCCTTGGGGCGGTTCGTCTTCACGTACAGGTCGGCCGCGTAGAAGAGCGCGTCGTCCGCGAACGAGTGGTCCGGGAACTCCTTCGCCAGCCGCTCGTAGGTGTCCGTGCCGCGCTGCTGATCCACGATGGAGCGCGACGAGCCGAGCACGTACAGCGCGCGGGCCAGGAGGTCGCGGTCCTTGCACTGCTCCACCACCGGCGTGAGGATCTGGATGGCGGCGGTGTGCTGGCGCTCCTTGCGCTGCCCCTTGCCGAACGCGAAGTGCGCACGGCACGCGAGCGTGTCCGGCAGCTTCAGCGTCTTGAGCATCGGCTCCAGGATGGCCATGCCCTGCTTGTTGCGGTGCGCTTCGATGAGCGCCTCCGCGCGGCCCACCTTGGCGTCCACGGGCGGCGTCTGCCCCTTGAGGCGCTTCTCCACCTGCTTGACGATGGGCGACAGCGGCTGCGCGGCCCACAGCTTCCACAGCGCGGCCTTCTCCGCCGCCTTGTCCTTCTTCTCCACCGCCAGGTCCGCCGTGGCGATGAGCGCCTCCGCGCCCACGTTGCGGCCCCAGCCCGTCATCATGCGCTGGGTGAGCGGCGTCAGCGCCTCCATGGCGCCGTCGTAGTCCTTCTTCTTGCGCAGCACGCGCGCCAGGCCCAGGCGCGCGTCCACGTACATGCGCGAGCCCTCCGGCACCTGCTTGAAGCTGGCCGCCGCGTCATCCAGCCGGCCCTGGGACTCCAGCGCCACGCCCGCGTGCGTGAGGCAGCGGTCCTTCAGCGCCGGGTAGTCGTTGGCGAGCGCCGCCATCTCCGTCGCCGCCGACTTGTCGTCCCCGGAGCGCACCGCGGAGAGCGCGCGCAGGTAGCGCACCGGCGGGCTGTCCCCTTCACCCTCCAGCAGCGCGCGCGCCTTGGTGTACTGGCCCTTGTCGAACGCGTCCTTCGCGTCCTTCTTCTTGCCGTCCGCGAAGTACGGCGTCAGGTCCTCCAGCCCGTAGCGGCGCCCGCGGTGCACCACCGGCGTGGGCGGCACGATCCCCGGGAAGGCCGGGTTGAACACCTGCACGTAGCCCACCGGCAACGGCGCCTTGTCCGCGTCCGGCGGCGGCGTCAGCTGCGCCTCCGACGGCGCGTTGCCGGTGCGCGTCGTGGGGGCCTGATCCGTGTCGTCGCTGGGAGCCGGGACAGGGGGAGCCGGGGCCGTGGCGGCCGGCGCCGTGCTGGGGACCGCGGGGGCGGGAGCCTGCGCGGACAACAGCGCCGCGGAGGCGAGGAGGGCGAGATGCTGGAGGGACACTTTCATTCGCGGGGGCCTCGGGGACCCTGGGAGATGCACTCGGGCACGCCCGAGGACAACTGGGGATGGTTGGAAAATTTCCAGCCCCTGACAGAGGTTAGACTGTCCGCCTGCACATGGATATCCGCACCCAAAGCGCACTGCTCGCTTCCATCATCGGTCTGGCGCTGGGCGTGTCCATGTTGTTGCGCCCCGGACGGCCCCGGGTCCTCACGCTCTACTCCGTCTTCACCCTGACGGTCGCCGGGTACTACCTCAGCCTCTTCTTCCACAGCATCTTCCCCTCCCTCGACTACCCCTGGGTGTCCCGAATCGCCCTCGGGGCGACGGTGCTCGTCGTCTCCCTGGTGCCCGGGGCGGCGGTCGCCTTCTTCCTCGAGTTCCTGGGGGTCAGCAAGGGAGCGCATCAGGTCGGCCGGCGGCTCGCCCTCCTGTCCGGCGTGCTGGGTCTGACGGTCGCCGTTACACCCCTGGCGGACAAACCATGGGCCCGTCTGGCGCTGGGCGCCTGGGTGCTGGGCACGTTGTTCACTTCCGTGTCCTTGCTGGTGCACCGGGTGCGCACGACGGAGTCGCGCATCGAGCAGTTCCGGCTGGCGTACCTGGCCATTGGCGCGGGCGCGGCGGTGCTGTTCAACGGGCTGGACTTCCTGTCGCGCAACGACATCCCGTTCCCCACGCTGGGCCCGGTCTTCGCGACGCTCTACCTGTTCTTCCTCGCGCAGACGCTGCTGCGGCTGCGGCTGATGGACCTGCACGAGCTGTTGGGGAAGATCGCCTCGCAGACGGTGCTGGCCATCATCCTGGCGTCGGTGTTCACGGTGCTGACGGCGTGGGTGGACGAGAACACGTCGCTCTTCGTCTTCAACACGGTGGTGGCCGCGTTCGTCATCCTCATCTTGTTGGATCCGCTGCGCACCAAGGTGGAGGAGATGGTGGTGCGCATCTTCTTCCGCGAGCGCTTCGCGCTGCTGGGCACGCTGAGCACCCTGCGCGTGCGCATGGCGTCCGTCATCGAAATTTCAGAACTGGCGCGCGTGGTGCTGGACGCGCTGCACGAGACGGGGCGCGTGACGCACGCGTCGGTGTACCTGATGGCGGAGGACCGGCCGGGCTACCGGCTCCTGGACTCGCGCGGGCCCCTGCCGGTGGCGCTGCTGGACACTGCGGCCGCGCGCGGCGTGCTCTTCGCGGTGGCCAGCGGGCAGAAGGCGGTGCTGCTGGAGAACATCGAGCGGCGCATCTCCGTGATGCGGGTGCAGGCGGTGGAGGGCAAGCGCTTCCGCGACGAGCTGAAGCGGCTCAACGACACGCGCGCCGCGCTGCTCCAGATGAAGGCCGGCATCAGCGTGCCGCTGATGGGAAACGACCGGGTCATCGGCTTCCTGAACCTGTGGGACGAACGGGTGCCGGAGGCCTACGCGTCGGATGAAATCGCGCTCATCCTGGAGGTCTCCGAGCGGATGGCGACGGTGCTGGAGAACTCCAAGCTGTACGAGAAGATCCGCGAGCGGGACCGCCTGGCGGCGCTGGGTGAGATGGCGGCGGGCCTGGCGCACGAAATCCGCAACCCGCTGGGCGCCATCAAGGGCGCGGCGCAGTGCCTGGATCCGAAGAAGCTGCCGGGCGAGGACGGCGAGTTCCTGGACGTCATCGTGGAGGAGGTCAACCGGCTCAACGGCGTGGTGACGGCGTTTTTGGACTACTCGCGCCCGCTGAAGCAGAACTTCGGGCCCACCGACCTCAACGAGGTGGTGACGCGCACGATGCGGCTCATCCAGAACGACATGCCGCCCACGGCGGAGCTGGCGGTGGAGCTGGACCTGCGCCTGCCGCGCGCGGAAGGTGACGCGGAGCAGCTCAAGCAGGTGCTGATCAACCTGGTGCAGAACGCGGTGCAGGCGCTGGGGCCGCAGCCGGGCCGCATCACGGTGCGCACGGAGAAGCCGGAGCGCTTCGGCGACCTGCGCAGCGCGGGCGGCGAGTTCGTGGAGGTGCGCGTCTCCGACACCGGCCCGGGCATCCCGGCGGATCAACAGCCGCACATCTTCGTGCCCTTCTTCACGACGAAGCAGAAGGGCACGGGCCTGGGGCTCGCCATCTGCCAGCGCATCGTGAAGAACCACGGCGGCAGCATCAGCGTGCAGAGCAAGGTGGGCGAAGGCACCGCGTTCGTCATCCGCCTGCCGGCGCTCCCCTCCGAGCCGGTGGAGGGCGCGCTGCCGGACGGCACGCCCGTGCCGCCCACGCGCCCCTCCCAGCCCGCCC
>NZ_RAWC01000168.1:0-20069 GCF_003611685.1 Corallococcus sp. CA049B
CCCGGGAGGCGGGCGGGTGGGAGGATGCAGGCGCAGGGCGGAGCTTTGGGGGCGCGATGGAATACGCGGCCGGGAGCTCCGTCAGGGAGAGCATCATGAACCGCATTCTCGGCATCGCATCGGTGGGGATGGCTTCACTGGCACTCGGGGTGGCCCTGTGGGGGCCTGGGAAGTCGGAGGCCCCTGTCGTCCAGGAGGCGCCCCGCGTGCAGGACTCGACGGCGGACGTCCGGGCGCTCCAGAACCGGGTGAAGGCGCTGGAGGAGACGGTGCAGCTCTTGTCCCGGCGGATGATGGCCTTCGAGCAGGGCGGCGGCACGGTCTCGGCCGGCACGGGCGGCCCTCCGCCCGCGGGCCTGGAGGCGGAGGTCGCGAAGCTGCGCGAGGAGCTGCGCGGCGTGATGATGGGCGAGGCGCTGAGCAACGACAGCGCGAAGCAGTCGCTGAAGGAGCTGATGCGCACGGTGCAGGACGAGCAGCGCACCGAGCAGCGCCAGCAGTGGCAGCAGCAGGTGGACCAGATGCGCGCGCAGGCGGAGACCGAGCGCTCCCAGCGCATGAAGGACTTCATCCGCAGCGCGGGGCTCAACTACAGCCAGGAGCAGGCGCTGACGAAGGCGATGCAGGCCGAGGACGCGAAGCGCCAGGAGCTGTCGTCGGCGATGGCGGGAGGCCGGCCGGGGCGTGACATGCGCCAGCAGATGCGCGACCTGCGCACGCAGACCGACGCGGAGATGCAGAAGGTGCTCAGCGCGGAGCAGATGACGCAGTACCAGCAGATGCGCCGCGACGACATGAACCCGCGCGGCGCGGGTGGCCCCCGGGGCGGCCCCATCGGCGGTGGCTGGGACACGCGCGCCTCCGGCGGGCGGTAGCGGTTCAGCCGCCGGACTCCATTCCGGTCCAGTCAGGACGCCGATGCACGAACGCCGCGAAGCTCCCTGGAGAGCTCCGCGGCGTTCTTGCGACCCGCGAACTTCGCGGCGCCTACTTCCCGCCGAAGATGCCCTTGAGGCGCTTCTTCGCCTCTTCCTCGGCGCGCTGCTTGGCCTTCTCCTGCTCGAGGCGGGCCTGGTCCTCCAGCTTCTTCTTCTCCTCGTTGGCGCGCGCCTCCAGCTCCTGGCGCTTCGCCTCCGCTTCGGCCTTCGCCTTGTCCTGGCCGCCCGTGATGATGTCCTCCACGGCCTTGCCCTTCTCACCCAGCAGGCCACCCAGCGCGGCCCCTCCGGCCAGCTTCAGGATGGTCGTCGCCGCCGGCTTCACGTCGATGCCCGTCACCTCCGGGCTCCACGCCTTGCCTGAAATCTTCAGCCCCACCGGGATGGCCTCCGTCGGCGTCACCTTGCCCACCGTCAGCGTCTTGATGGTCGCGGGCGTCAGCGACACGCCGCCCGTCAAATCCAACGTGCCGTCCAGCCCGATGCCGCCATCGAAGCTCATCGCCGCCTCCGGCCGCGTCCAGGTGATGGGCTTGCTCAGCTGCGCCACGCCGTTCTTGATGGTCATGCTGAAGGGCAGGTCGCCGCCCAGCGACGTCACATCGCCGCTCTTGAGCGCCTTCGCGAAGGGCACCGCCTTGGCCAGCGGCCCCGTCACGGACGACACCAGGTCCTTGCCCAGGAACGTGCCCTCCAGCAGGTTGCCGCTGATGCCGCCCAGCAGCGTCTGCTGCAGCTTCTCCGGCGTGTAGCCCACGCCCTGCACGTCCACGTTGCCGTTGAACTTGCCCGTGAGCACCTGCTTCGGCGTGCGCGCAGCCAGCGCCTGCGCCACCTCCAGGCCCTGCACCTGCACCTTCGCGGTGAAGGGCCGGGCCTCCGGCGCGGGCCCCAGGCGGATGGTCGTCCCGTCCGCCACCACCTTGCCGCCGTAGATGCCCGTCGAGAACTTCTCCACCGTGATGAGGTCGTCCACCATCTTCACCACGCCCGTCACGTTCGTCAGGTCCATCGCCGTGTAGCGCAGCGACCCGATGGCGAACTGGATGTCACCCCGGTAGCCGTTGAAGCGATTGGCCTCCACCGGCGGCTCCGGCGGCGGCTTGCCACCGTTACGCGCCAGCACCTGCTCCTCGCTCATCAACAACTTCTCCGCATCCAGCTTCGCGGCCTTCACGTCCGCCTTGAAGGTCGTCGTCGCCTTCTTGCCCGTGCCCGCGAGCGTCACCGTGGCGGTGCCCGTCACCGTGTCCTCCAGCGCGCCCAGGCTCATGCTGGTGACGTTCACCGTCATCCCGCTGCCCGTCTTGGCCGGCGCGTACGTGCCCGCCGCCGCGACCTCCAGCCGCTGCCCCGGCGCCTTGTTCACCAGCAGGCCCGGCCGCATGTCCACGCCGTTCAGGTCCGCCTTCGCGTCGAAGCGCAGCGCGCCGCCGCTCGCCGCCGCGCCCGTCACCTTCGCGTTCAGCTTCATCGCGCCGCCAGCTTCCTTGGACAGCTGATCCGGCACCCGCAGCCGCACCGGCGTCAGGTCCACCGCGATGTTGATGGCCTGCGCCTCCTGCGTGCCGCTGCCGCGCACGTCCAGGCCAATGGGGCCGGCGATCATCCCGTTGAGCTGCTTGCGCAGCGGCGGGTAGTACTCGGCGAGCACGGCGGGGTCCAGGTCGCGGCCCACCAGCTCGAGGCCCTCCACCGCGGGCTTGTCCGTGAGCAGCCCCTTCACCTTGCCCTTGCCCGTGATGGCCGCGGGGCCCAGGTTCAGGTTCAGCTTGTCCAGCGCCAGGTCACCGGTGGCCAGGTCGCCCGTCACGTCCGTGTCGAGCACCACGTCCAGCGCCTTGCCGCCCTCGGAGCCGGCGAACTTCATCCCCAGCGCCTTGATGACGCCCACGAGCTTCGTGGGGCCCTTGCCGCCGGGCACCGCGCCGCCCAGGTCCGCCTTCCAGTCCGCGTCCAGCGTGCCCGCCTGCAGCCCCACGTCCGGGGGCAGGAACGGCCCCAGCGGCGACAGGTCGATGTGCTCCGCCTTCAGCGTCACCTGCTCCGGCGTGGGGATGAGCGTCGCCGGCAGCGGCGCCGCAGCGAGCGTCATCTTCAAGTTCTGCTTGTCCGCGAGCACCGCCGCCGCCAGGTCCACCTTCAGCGGCTGGCCCACGCGCAGGTCCTTCACCTCGATGTCCAGATCCTTCACCGCCAGCTCGCGCGCCTGCGCGCCGCTCGAGCGGTCCACGAAGCGGATGACGCCGTCGGTGAGCGCCGCGCGCTCCACGTGCACGCCCGACAGGTCCGTGGGCTGCGATTCCTCCTCCGGCGCCTCCTCCTTCGGCTGCTGCGCGGCCAGCTTCTCCTGGAGGCGCTGCACGTTGGTGGTGCCGTCCGCCAGGCGGAGGACGTTCACGGTGAGGCCGGACACCTCCGCGTCCTGCACGCGGATGTCCTTGCCCTTGGAGGTGAGCAGCGGCATCGCCGCCACGCTCACCGTCACGTCCTTCACCTCCGCGAGCGGCAGGTCCTCGCCCTCGGCGGCGCCCACGCTGACGTTCTGGATGCGAGCGCCCACGTAGGGAAAGAGCTTCGTGGAGACGTCGCCAATCTCGATGGGGCGCCCCAGCTTCTGCGAGTACGTCGCGGCCTGGTCGCGCGCCGTCTTCAGCAGGATGGCGTCCAGGCGCCACAGCACCACCGCCACGATGGCGATCAGGAGGACGAGGATGCCTCCCAGCACATACGGCCAACGCTTCTTCTTCACAGCCGCCACGGTTCCTCCTCCGTCGGGAGAGCGATCGAACGCTTAGCGCAGCGCCAAGAGGGCCGCACCTCCCATGCACGAGGGGAGGTTTTAAGCGTGACGGTCAACACCCGGGGGGAAAGTCACACTCCTGTCGACCCTTGCATCTAGGCACGACAGGCCCTGCTCGGAAGGGGGTCGCTTGAGTCCCCACGACTTCGCGGATTCAGGGAGTTTGGCGGGCGGCCCCTACAGGTCGATGACCTCCGGCTCCATCCCGGAGGGCGGCGGCGCGTCGCCCTGGCCCTCCAGCAGGAAGCCCCAGGGCGCGTAGACGTTCCCGCCGGTGAAGGCGTCCACGTAGAGCACCACCGGCGTGTCCAGCCCGTCGTAGGTGACCTCGAAGATGGACAGCCGGCCCTTGCCTTCGCCCTGGCCATCCACCTCGGTGAACTCGCAGCAGTCCCCCATGAGGCGCCACGCCACCGGCTGGCCCTGGGGCCCGCGCAAGAGCTTGAAGTACGCCATCACGCCCTTGTCGCCCCAGCCCACCCGCACCGGGTTCTCCGGCCGGGTGCCGTAGGTCAGCGGATCCGGCCGCTTCGGCATCAGGGGCGCGGTGCGGCGCATCACCTCCTCCATGGACGTGCCCGGGGAAGCGCACGCCGTCAGGAGCAGCAGCGCGGCGGGGATGCATCGGAACAGGGACATCGGGACCTCCAGCTCGGCCTGGGAAAAACCCCCCAAGCTGGCGCCCGCCCCGGCTCCCGCGCATCCCCGGCCCCGGGCGGACCGTCCTTCGGGAAACGCACCCCCGAGCCTGGCGCACACGCGCAAGGTCCCGGGGGGAAGGACGGCCAGGCTCCGCGCCGCTTTCAGCTGAGCGACTTCAGGTCCAGGCCCAGCTCATGACGGTAGCGCTCGAAGCACCGCGCGCCCGCCGTCAGCCGCAAGAGCGCTCCTTCCGCCAGGGGCCGCGCGCACGCGGGGTTCGCCTCCACCAGCGGACGCAAGACCTCCTTGTTCCAGGTCTCGGAGTGCTTCACGTCCAGCGTGGAGTGCAGCGCGTAATAGCGCCGCACGCGCATGTCGAAGCCCAGACGCTTGAGGCCCTCGTTGACGCACGCGGTGCGGCCCGGCGCCGTCTCCTCCACGATGCCCAGCGCGCCCACCGCGTGGTACGTGTAGCGGCGGTTGAACGCGAACGCGCAGAGCAGGTTCGCCAGCGCGTGCGCTTCCCACACGGTGTCCTCGTCCGTGGGCTTCAACCCCAGCTTCCGCGCCATCTCCGCGAGCATCGGTCCGTGCATCGCGTCCTCGCGCCCGCGGCCCATCTCGTCCCAGTAGTTGCGCGCCAGCTCCAGCTTGGCCCGCGTGGGCAGCTGCAACTGCGTCAGCGCCACCAGGTCGTCGAAGCCCGCCTCGCCCGCGACCTCCTGCGTGAGGAACCAGTCCATCTGCTCACGCGTCGCCTGCGTGGCCAGCCACGGGAACAGCGGATCATGCTGTCCGGGACCGGACTCCTTCAGGTCCTCGAACCACGCGATGAACCCGTCCGCGTCCTCCGGTGCTTCGGCGGCCCATGCCGCCACGCGCTGTCGCTCCGCCTCCACGTACTCGCCTTCGAGCAAGCGCAACTGCGTCTCTTGCTGCACGGCTGCCCGCCAGCCCTCGGTGGGAAACCCCGGAGCCAGTCGCGCCTGGTTGAAGCGCAAGAGGGTCCGGTGAAGCCGTTCGGACAGGCGTGCGTCCTCCCTCCCCGCTTCCCCAGCCACCTCGCCAAGCCCGCTCATGGTGCGCACCCTCTCTACACATACCGGAAGGCGGGAGTGCCTTCCGGTCACATGTATGGGGATGACCTTGCACACCGGCCACATCGCTCCCGCCACCTTCGCCGTCAGTCAGGTGCGTTGCGAAAAGGACCACGTTCGCTCCCGCGACTGCGCGTATCAGGTCGCATGGAACATCAACCCTCATATGAAGCCCGGCGCCGTCGCGTGGCGGCGCGCGTGCACGCAGCACCGCGAGTTCCTGCGTGCCCTGCGTGAAGCAGGCGCGGGCTTCTTCGAGCTGCCCTTCGTCCACGGCGCGTTCGACTCCGTGTTCGCCAAGGACAACGCGGTGCTCGTCTCCCAGGAGGGCGAACTGCGCGCCCTGCTCGCCACCATGCGCCATGGCCAGCGCCGCGGTGAGCAGCTCGCGCGCGCCCGGTGGCTGGCCGCGCGCGGCTTCGACGTCATCGAGCCGCCGCGCGTGCACATCGAAGGCGGTGACGTGGCCATGCTGCCCGCGGGCCGTGGCGCACTGCTGGGCTGGGGCATGCGCTCCACGCAGCGCGCCGCGGGCGTGCTGGAGGCGTTCCTCTCCGCGCCCGTCACGCCGCTGGAGCTGTGCGACCCGTACCTCTACCACCTGGACACCGCGCTCACCGTCCTGTCCGACGGCACCGCGCTGGTGTGTCTGGAGGCCTTCACGCCGGAGTCGCTGCGCATGCTGGAGCGCACGGAGGGCATCCAGCAGGTGGTGCCCATCGCGCGCGAGGACGCGCTCGCGTTCGGGCTCAATCTGGTGGAGGTGGGAAACACCGTCATCGTCGGCGCGCGCGTGCCTCGCGTGGAGGCGGTGCTGCGCGGCCTGGGGCGCCGGCCCGTCAGCGTGCGGTTGGATCAATTCCACCTGGCCGGCGGCAGCGCGGCGTGCCTGGTGGCGCGCGTGCACCCCCTGCCGCCCCTGTCCGCCCGGCGCTTTCGCGAGGAGCAGGAGCAGGACCTGGCCCAGCCGCTCTCCGCGTGACGTGCGGTGAAAACGAAGAACCTCCCCGGGCGGCGAAGCGCGCGGGGAGGTCCGGGGTGAAGCGGGGCGGAAGCCTCAGGACTGTTCGCTGGGGACTTCCGGCGCGCTCAGCGCTTCGGCCTGCTGGAAGCGGCGCGGGTGTCCGTCGCCGCGGGTGCCGCCGGAGAGCTTGTCCACCCAGGGGTACTTCTGCGCCTCTTCCGCCGTGTAGCCCAGGTTGAAGACGGTGGGGCTCTTGGGCTTGTCGGAGGCCTTCTCGTACAGCGTGCCGAACACGCGGTCCCAGAAGTAGTTGGTGATGCCGTAGTTGCCCTGCTCGTTGTGGAAGTGGTGGGACATGTGCAGGCGCTTGATGTCCTTCAGCCACTTCTGCTGCGGGGCGTAGTTGAGGTGCTGGATGCAGTGGCAGAACTCGTAGAAGCACGTGGTCACCATGCCCCAGCCCAGCGCCGCCGCCGCGCCGGACCGGCCGCCGATGAGGTAGCCGATGGGCGTGAGCACCAGCGCGATGGTGGGCAGCGTGGTGTGCAGCGCGCCGAAGAGCACGCGCAGGTCGTGCGGGTCCTGGTGGTGGTCGAAGTGGATGCGCTTCCACGTCACCGCCGTCGCCGCGGACTTGTAGAGAAAGCGCCCGTGCAGGATGTACCGGTGGATGAGGTACCAGCCGAACGGGTACGCCACCGTGGCCAGCAGCACCGCCGCGCCCATGCGCACCGGCGCCTCGAACCACTTCACCGACAGCACGATGCAGGTGATGCCGATGAGGATGTAGGCGACGACGGCGTAGTAGGTGAAGAACGAGTAGACCAGGTCGCGCAGCGACATCCGGTCCAGGTTGTGCTTCCGGTTCAGGAAAGAGACCGCCACGGGGATTCCCTCACTATCCGCTCCGCCGCGGGTCCCGGGCTGCCGGGGTGCGCGGGGCTCGAAGGCTTGCTCGCATCCCGGCCCTTGGGGTGATGCGGTGGTCCCTGAGCTATCAGTCAAGAGGCCCCTTGGCCCAGGAACGGTGAGGGCCCTCTTAGCGCCTTCCTGGAGGCGTTGAGAAGCTCCTCTATTGCCGCGCCCGCACATTGTCCGGCTGCCCGCCCCACATCCGACCCGGGGTCGGGCTTCCGTGCGGGAAGTCCACACCCCACCTTTCCGCCCACAGGCGCGAGCGATCGCGCGAGGGGGCAGACAGATGGCGCGCAAGGCACAGGGACAACAGGGCAGTGGGACCCAGGCGGGGGAACGCCCCGCGCGGCGGAAGACGGCCACCCGGAAGACGGCGGGAGGCGCCCCCAGCGAGGGCCGCCTGGAGCTGCGCCGGGACATCGCGGAGTACCGCGCCGCCGCGGAGGCTCAGGCAGACATCGTGCGCGAGCGCATCAACGCCGCGCTGGAGGTCAGCCGCCGCACGCGCGAGGAGATTGAGCAGCGCATCGCCAGCGAGCTGCACACGCCCCGCGTCACCGCGAAGAAGGCCGCGGCTCCGGCGCGCAAGCGCACCCGGGCCTCCACGCGCGCGTCGGCGAAGTAGGGCGCGGCCCTCAGGAGCGGAGCGCCGGAGCCCGCGCGGCCTGCGCCGCTCCCTCCGGGCCGGAGGACTCCAGGTCCAGCGCGGAGAGCTTGTCCGCCAGCGCCTGGACGCGCTCACCGCCGCCGCCCCCATCCAGGGGGGACGCGGCGCGGGCGCCGATGAAGCACACGCGGGCCCGCTCCAGCAGGGCCACCTGTGCGTGCAGCTGCGCGAAGAGGCGCTCCTGGCGGCGAGACAGCGCATCCAGGTGGTTGAGCTCCTCACCCAGCGACGCGGCGGCGCGCTCCAGCTGGCGGCGGGCCACGCCGTCCTGCGCGTCCTGGGCGCGCTTCTTCAACTCCTGCACCTGCGAGTCCACGCTCCCCTGGGACGCGGAGGACAGCTGCGCCTCCAGCTCCGTGTGGGACTCGGCCAGGGTGAAGGCGTCCCCGGCCAGCTTTCCGAGCACGGCCTGGAGCTTCTCCAGCCCCGGGCCCCGGGCCAGCTTGCGCGCCTCGTCCTGGCACTGGCGGTAGAGCGTGAGCGCCCGGGTCACCAGTCCGCGCACCTCGCCGGAGAGCGTGGCCTCCAGCCGCATGCCCCGGGTGGCCACCGCGTCCAGGTCCATGGCCAGGTTCGCCGGCAGCGTGCCGATGCTCCAGAACAGCGCCACCACGGCGTAGTCCACCATCAGCGGGAAGTAGCCCCACGCCGGGAGGAAGCGCGCGTCGAGCACCTGGTGCACGTACAGGCCCAGCGCGGTGGTGACGGCCGCGGCCCCGGCGCACAGCGCGACCTGGAGCGGCGCACCCACGCTGTCGCGCCCGTTGCCCCGCCACGCCAGCAGCCCCGCGGCGATGGCGCCCGCCACCGCGTGTGTCCAGGGCGACGCCAGCTCCAGCACATAGGGCAGGGCGGGCAGCAGCACCATCCCCGCGCGCACCAGCAGGTTCTCCGCCGCCTTTGGCTTCACCGCGGTGATGGCCGCCGCCATCAGCGCGAAGTAGCCCGGCTCCACCGGCACGCGCAGCACCTGCCGCGCCACGCCGGCCACCAGCGCCATGGCCCCGGCGCCCACGAGCGCGTACAGGCAGCGCGACTCGAAGTCCTCCCGCCGGATGAGTTGGATGGAGAGCGACATGGCGCACCGGGTTCCGGACGGCGGGGGGACTAGTAGCTGTTGCTCTGCCCGAAGTTCTTCATCGTCTTCTTCTTGAGGTCGAGCGCCTCGCGGCGGACGTCGGAGTCACTCTGGGCACTGCCATAGGCTGCCTGGGTCTTGTCCAGGTCCGCAAGCTCCCCCGAGAGCGCGGACGCCGAAGCGCCGAACAGTTTACGCGCGTTGGTCAGGAAGCCGAGCGCGCTCTCGCGGTTGCCGCTCTGCATCTGCTCCGCGGCCGCCTGGAGCTGCTGGGTCCCCAACGCGCGGATGGCGTGGACGCGCACGTCGCGGTCCAGGTTCGCGTGCACCACCTGGACGTCGTCCGTCACCTTCGCGCCCAGGGCCAGCGTCACCTGCGACGGCAGGTCCGCCGCCACGTCCACGTACGACACCGAGGCGTCCAGCACGTTCATCTCCGCCGCGCTCGCGGGAGCGTCCAGCGTCAGCTTCACCACCACGCGCGCGGACTGGCCGCCCGTCAGGTCGTAGAGGGGGATGCGCACGACGTTGCCTTCGCGGGTGGACGGCAGGCCCATCACCTCCACGCCGCTCACGCCGGGCGGCAGGGTCAGCGCCATGCCCACGCCGCGCGCGACGGTGCTGGCGGCCTGCTCCAGCTCACGGGTGAAGATGGCGGCCAGCTCCGAGGAGTCGCTGACGAAGCCAGAGAAGCCGCCGCCGCGCTCGGCCATGCCGCGCATCAGCGTGTCGTTGAAGCCGCTGCCCACGCCCAGCGCGCTCACGGTGATGCCCGTTTCGCGCAGCCTGCCCACCTCGGAGAAGAGGCCCGCGTTGGACGTCACGCCCTCGGTGGGCTCGCCGTCGCTCAGCAGGATGGCGCGCGTCACCCGGTACTGCTTCGCGTACGCGCGCACCGCTTCCGCGCCCGCCACCAGTCCGCCGCTCATGTTCGTGCCGCCGTTCACCTGGATGGCGTCGATGGTGCTCAAGAGCTCGCGGCGCGTGGTGGGGTTGATCTCCACGCTGGGCACCACCTTCACGTCGGAGCCGTAGTGCACCAGGGCCAGCCGGTCCCCGTCGCGCAGCTGCCGCACCAGCTCCTGCGCGGCGCGCTTCGCGTCCGTCAGCTTGGAGCCATCCATGGAGCCGGAGCGGTCCACCACCAGCGCCAGGTTCACCGGCACGCGCTGGACCCTCTCCGGCATGCGCGCCGACAGCTCGAACACGGCGAAGGCCTCACCCGGGCCCGCCTTCACGTACGCGCCGGACAGCTTGCCCGTGAGCTCCACCGGACCGGCCTTGCCGGACGCGGGCTGGCCCAGGACGACAGGCAGCACCCCGTTGATGGGGGCCTCACCCGGCTGGATGACGGTGTGGGTCTGGTCCACGGTGCCGGTGGCCACGGCCGAGGGGCGGGGCGCGACCCGGCGCAGGTGCCCGTTGGGGAGCCGGTCGGAGGCGGGCTCGGTGACGACCGGCGGGTGCGACGAGGTCTTCGCGAAGAACGAGCGCGCGTCGAGCGCGAGCGCGCCCACGAACAGCAGGCCAGCGAGGGTCAGCAACAGTTTGGTGCGGTTCATGCGCGACGGACCTTCCCCCAAGGGGTGCGAGCGGACGAGCACACGCTCGCAGACCCGTCACGCGGGCGCATCGGTCAGCGGGAGGAGGGTCCTCCCGATGACCGATGGGGGTCAGGCGGCGTCCGGCGGACCGTGCCGCACCAGCTCCTCCACGGCGCCGCGCACGCGCGCCTCGTCGAAGGGCTTCTCCAGGAGCGGGTTGGGGATGTGCTCCAGGAAGTCGCGCGCGCCCGCGGTGAAGGCGCCGCCGGACACGAAGACGAAGCGGCGCTCCAGGCCCGGGTGGGCGCGCCGCACGGCTTCGTACACGTCGCGGCCAGCGAGGTCCGGCATCATCACGTCGCACAGCACCGCGTCGAAGCCCGGCGCCCGCGACATGCGCTCCAGCGCCTGACGGCCGCTCGTGGCCACCTCCACGTCATGGCCGCGCAACAGCCGCTGCAGCACGCGGCCCACCGCGGGCTCGTCGTCCACCACCAGCACGCGGCCCCGAGGCACCACGGGCGCGGCGGGCAGCGGGGCCTCCGGCGGACGGACGACCGGTTCGGGCTGGGGCGCGGGCAGCACCACGCGGAACGTGCTGCCCCTGCCCACGGTGCTGTCCACCTGGATGTCGCCGCCCAGCCCCGTGATGATGCCGTGGCAGATGGACAGCCCCAGGCCGGTGCCCACGCCCACGGGCTTGGTGGTGAAGAACGGATCGAAGATGCGCCCCATCACCTCCGGCGGGATGCCGCTGCCCGTGTCGCGCACCTCCACCACCACCTGCTCGCCGGACACGCGCGTGACGAGCACCACCTCGTGGTCGTGCGCGGAGCCCTCCGGAATCGCCTGCGCCGCGTTCACCACCAGGTTGAGGAACACCTGGCAGAGGCGGCCCTCGTTGCCCATCACCTGCGGCACGGTGCCGTAGTCCCGGCGCAGCCGCGCGCGGTGCCGGATTTCATTGGCGGCCATCATCACCACCGAGTCCAGCACCGCGTGCACGTCCACCGGCGTCATGCGCTCTTCATCCGGCCGCGAGAACGTCTTCAGCTGGCGGACGATCTGCCGCACGCGCTCGGCGCCCTCGCACGCCTCGCCCAGCACCTCCTGCCACTCCGCCACGTCCGGCGGGCGCACGCCGCGCACGCCGGGGCCGGGGGACAGGTGGTGGCGGAACTCATCCGACAGGAAGCCCAGGTTGGAGACCACGAAGGCCAGGGGGTTGTTGATTTCGTGCGCGATGCCCGCCGCGAGCGTGCCCACCGACGCCAGCCGGTCCGCCAGCGTCAGCCGCGCCTGCAATTGGCGCTGCTCCGTCACGTCGCGCGCGATGGACACCACCGCGGGCTGGCCGTCGAAGCGCAGGGGCAGGCTCGCCAGCTCCACCACGCGCGTGCGCCCGTCGCGCAGCACCAGGCGCCGCTCGCTGGTGAGCGGCGTGCTGTCCCCGGACGCCACGCCCGTGCCCGGCACGTCCGCCAGGAACTCCGACAGCCGGCGGCCCACCAGCTCCTCCGCGCGCGCGAAGCCCAGCGTGGTGACGAGCACCGCGTTGGCGTAGACGATGTGGCCGTCCTGCTCGATGGCCGCGGGGTCGGGGAAGCCCTCCATCAGCGCGCGCAGGCTGGCCTCGGAGCGCTTCAGCGCCTCCTCCACCTGCCGCCGCTCCGTGATGTCGCGCGCCAGTCCCTCCACCGCCACCACGTGGCCCGCGGGGTCCGTCACCGGCGCCACCACGTGCTCCAGCCACAGCAGGCTGCCGTCGGGGCGCAGGAAGCGCAGCTCCACCGTGGCGCCGTCCACGGACTGGGGCGACTCCAACAGCCGCTCCAGCGCGGCCCGGTCCTCCGGGTGCACCTGCCGGTACCACAGCTCCGGATCCGCGTAGTGCGCCTCCGGCCCCAGGCCCAGCTTCGCGTGCGCCACGCGGCTGACGTACGCGAAGCCGCGCGGCGCTTCCCGCCGGTAGAGGTACAGCACGTCCGACGCGTTCTCCGCGAGCTGGCGGAAGCGGTGCTCGTGCTCACGCAGCGCCCGCTCGGACGCGCGGCGCTCCAGCGACACGGAGATGGCGCCGCTGGCCGCGGACAACAGGTCCACCTCCAGCCGGTCCCACTCGCGCGCCTCGTAGCAGTTGTCGAAGCCCACGAACCCCACCAGCCGCCCCTGCACGCGCAAGGGCAGCACCAGCAGCGTGAGGATGCCCTGCGGCTCCAGGAGCTCCCGCTCGATGGAGGGGAAGGTGGCCACGCGTCCGGTGACGACCTCGCCGCGCTCCAGCAGGTTCGCCCAGCGCCCCAGGATGGGCCGCATTGGAAGGTCCTGGAGCATCGGGTTGTCGATCTCCGGCGTCACGCCGGGCGCGCACCACTCGGCGCGCTGGCTGCACAGGAGCGCCCCCTTCGCGTCGCTATACGTCTCGAAGACGTAGACGCGGCTGGCGCCGGAGGCCTGCCCCAACGGCGCGAGCGCGGGGCTGTACAGGTCGCCGCCCTCCGGCACCGACAGCAGGCGCTGCTGCATGTCCACCAGCGCGGTGAGGTAGCGCTCGCGCCGGGCGAGCGCGTCGCTCGTGCGCTTGCGCTCCGTGATGTCGTTGAGCGTGCCGGCCATGCCCACCAGCGTGCCGGTCTCGTCGAGCGTCACCCGCGCGAAGACGTCCACCCAGCGGAAGCCGCCGTCGCGCGTGAGGTAGCGCACCTCGTGCTGCACGTATTCGCGCTCGCGCGTGAGCAGCGTCTGGCACACGTCCAGGACCCGCGCCCGGTCGTCCGGGTGCACGAAGTCCAGCGCGGAGCGGCCCAGGCTCTCCTCCACGGGAAAGCCTGTCACCTCGGTCCACGCGGGATTGAGGAAGACCCACGTGCGCGCCGTGTCCGTCTGGAACACGACCTCCTGGAGCGTGTCGATGACTTGCCGGAAGCGGCGCTCGGTGGGGGTGGTGCCGTCAGGACGGGTGAACGGCATCTGCATGCAGGGGACTCGCGGTGGAAGAACTTGGCCGTGCGGACGGAACGTGCGCGGCGCGGACGTAGACAGTCGAACGATTGAGGATCGCCGTCATGCAGGCAAGGGGGCCCGCGGGAAGAGCGGGAGGATGGGAAGCATTCCCTGTCCTTGAGGATGAAGTGCGCTGCGGGTCCTGTCTTCCTTTCTTCCCGGGAGGCGGAGATGACACCATGATGCATGCGGAAAGCCTTGGCATGTCCGGCATCCCCTCTTCAGCCTCGGAGGCCCGCGTGACGGACGGGGACGGCCCGCCCCTGTCGACGCGCGTCATGGACGCGGAAGGCGTGGTGCTCGTTGAGTGCACGGGCCGTGTGACTGTTTTCAACTCACAAGCCGCGGCGCACTTCGGTATTCCGGTCCCTCTCCACATCGAGCACGCCCGCCTGCCTGGGTGTGAATGGGTGCGGGAGGACGGCACACCGCTGCCGCCGCAAGACTCGCCGCTGGCGCGAGCCCTGGCGGGCGAGCAGGTGGACGCGTCCCCGTGGCACGTGCTCCGTCCGGATGGGACACGCGCCGTGCTGCGCTGCAACGCAACGCCCGTGCGGGCCGGGGACGGGCAGGTGGCTGCGGCGCTGCTGCGCACGCACGCGGTGGAGGCGGTGCCCGCGTCCATGCTGGATGCGTCGCGCCTGCTGGCGGAGGCCGGGGCGCTGCTGGGCACGTCGGTGGACGCGGAGGCCCAGCTGGAGCCGCTGCTCAGGCTGCTGGTGCCCGCGCTGGGGGAGGGGGCCCTGCTCGTCCTCCGGACGACGGGCGCCGTGGGCGATGAGGGCCTGCGCGTGGCGGCGTCACTGCACGCGGACTCCGCGAGGCACGCGCTGCTGCGCGACCTGCTCACGCGCTATCCGCCGGGGTCATCCGTGCCGGGCGGGCTGTCCCAGGTGTTCGCGTCCGGGGCGGTGGGGCGTCTGCCCCTCCTGTCCGAGGAGCACGTGGTGGCCATCGCGCGGGACGCGGAGCACGCGCGGCTGTTGCGCGAGGTGGGGCCGCACGGCTGCCTGAGCGTGCCGCTGGGCGCGCGCGGCAACGTGCTGGGCGCGCTGATGGTGCTGCGCTCCAACGTGCTGCGTGCCTTTGGCGCGGAGGAGGAGCACTTCCTCACGGAGCTGGCCCACCGCACCGCGCTCTACCTGGAGAACGCGCGGCTGTACCGCGAGGCGCGCGAAGCGGTGCGCCAGCGCGACGAGTTCCTGGGCATCGCGAGCCACGAGCTGAAGACGCCGCTCACGCCGCTGAGCCTCAAGGTGCAGCTCTTGCAGAAGCAGGTGGTGGTGCTGGCGCGCGAGGGCAAGGACGTGCCCACGGACCGCGTCGCGGACGCGCTGGATGTCGTCCAGCGCCAGGTGCGCCGGCTGTCGGGCCTGGTGGACAACCTGCTGGACGTGTCGCGCATCACCGCGGGCCGGCTGCGGCTGGAGCTGGAGGAGCTGGACCTGGCGAGCGTGGCCGCCGAAATCCTCTACCGCTTCTCCGCCGCGGCGGCGCAGGCCGGCACGGAGCTGGGCCTGGAGGCGCCGGTGCCGGTGGTGGGCCGGTGGGACCGGCTGCGCCTGGAGCAGGTGGTGACGAACCTGGTGTCCAACGCGCTCAAGTACGGCGCGGGCCACCCCGTCATCGTGAGCGTGGAGGCGCAGGGCTCGCTGGCGCGGCTCACCGTGAAGGACCACGGCATCGGCATCGCGCCGGACGACCTGGCGCGCATCTTCGAGCGCTTCGAGCGCGCGGTGAGCGACCGGCACTACGGCGGCCTGGGCCTGGGGCTCTACATCACGCGCCAGATTGTCGAGGCGTTCGGCGGCACGGTGCGCGCCGTGAGCACGCCGGGAGAGGGCGCCACGTTCCTCCTGGAGCTGCCCCGGGGCGACATCCCGGAGGAGTGGCTGGTCGCGCACGCGGCGCCGGGGCCCACTCAAAGCGAGTAGGCCGGCGCCGACTTTCAGCTCAGGCGACCTCCAGCACCGTCCACTCGCGCACCTCGCCCGCGAGCGTCACCTCCACGGTGTCGCCGGCCTTCTTGCCCAGCAGCGCGCGGCCCACGGGGGAGCTGGGCGTGATGACGGAGAGGAAGCCGTCGCCGCCGGGGCCGGTGAGCTCGGTGCCCGCGCCGGCGGGGAGCACGAAGAAGGTGCGCTCGGCGAAGCCGTCCTCGTCCTCGGTGCTGCAGTCCACCAGGGCGCCCAGGCCCACGGGCCCCTGGCGCGGGAAGCGGGGCAGCTCCTTCTGGCTGAAGGCGGTGAGCGCCTGCAGCTCTTCCTGGAGGCGGCGGGCGCGCTGGGCCTGGCCGGTGGCGAGGCTGCCGTACTCGATGGCGGCGCGGCCGTCCTCCTTCTTCTCGGACTCCGTGGCGAGGCTGCGGGCGGCCTCGCGGGCGTCGGCCTCCGCGCGGTGGGCCAGCCGGTCGCTCTGCTGGAGCCGCTCGGACAGTTGGTGGAGCAGGGTGTGCTTGTCGAGTCGCATGGGTATCGTTACAGGACTGTAGCGCCCGGTGCGGCGGCCTCCAGTTTTCAGCCCGGCGGGGCCCCCGGCTTTGGTTGAATGGGTGCCATGACGCCTCAGGAACGCTCGCAGAAGGCCCACGAACTCGTCGCCCACGGCGCGGTGCTGCTGGATGTGCGCACCCCGGAGGAGTTCCAGCAGGGACACCCGGACGCCGCCCGCAACATCCCCGTGCAGGTGCTGGCCCAGCGCCTCTCCGAGGTCGGCCCGGTGGGCACGCCCGTGGTGGTGTACTGCGCGGCGGGGGGCCGCAGCGCCGTGGCCGCGGAGCTCCTGCGCAAGGGTGGCTTCCCGGACGTGTTCGACCTGGGCTCCGTGAAGAACTGGTAGGCCTTGGGGCCAGGGCCCGCGTGACAGCGGGCCAGGACTTCAGTCAGCGTGCGCGCTGAAAAGCGCCATGCAGACCCGCACCGCCGGCTTCCTCCTCGTCGCCCTGTCCGGCGCCTCCTTTGGCGCGCTGGGCCTGTTCGCGCGCCTGGCCTACGCGGCGGGCACGGACATGCCCACGCTGCTCTTCCTGCGCTTCACGCTCGCGGGCCTGGTGCTCGCGGGCGTGATGGTCGCGAAGGGCGGAAGGTGGCCCCGGGGCCGCCTCCTGTGGGGCCTGGTGGGCTTGGGCGCGGTGGGCTACTTCACGGAAGGCAGCGTCTACTTCATCGCGCTCCAGCACGCGTCCGCAGGGCTGGTGGCCCTGCTGCTCTACCTCTTCCCCGCGCTGGTGGCCCTCATCCAGGTGGCCCTGGGCCGCGAGCACCTGAGCCGCCTGCGCTGGCTGGCGGTGGGGCTGGCCCTGTGCGGGACGGCGCTCACGGTGGACCCCGGCCCGGACGCGAAGCCGCTGGGCATTGGCCTGGGCGTGCTGTCGGCGGTCATCTACGCGCTCTACGTCCTGTCCAGCGCGCGCGTGGCGGGGCCGGCGGGGCCGCTCGCGGCGAGCACCGTCGTCCCGCTGTCCGCGGGGGCCGCCTTCGGGGCGCTGATGCTGGTGAAGGGCCCGTCCTTTCCCCAGACGCCGGGCGGCTGGGCCGCGGTGGCGGGGCTGGCGCTGCTGTCCACGGTGGTGGCCATGCTCACGTTCTTCGCGGGCCTCAAGCGCATTGGCCCGGTGAACACGTCGCTGCTCTCCACGCTGGAGCCGGTGATGGCGGTGGTGCTGGGCGCCATCTTCCTGGGCGAGCGCCTGTCCTTGCGGCAGGGCCTGGGCGGACTGCTCATCCTGGTGGCGGTGGTGGTGCTGGCCCGGGGCGACCCCGGCCGCCCGGCGGAACCCGGGGCGGCTGGAGCCTGAGCGGCGGACTACAGGCGGTTGAGGAAGTGGTGCACGTCGGTCACGAAGCGCTGCGGGCGCTCGGCGTGCGGCGCGTGCCCGGTCTCCGGGTAGAGCAGGTACTTGGAGCCGCGGATGGCGCGGGCCAGGGCGCGCTGCTCGTCCACGGAGAAGAAGCCGTCGTGGTCCCCGCCGATGATCAGCGTGGGCACGCGGATGCTGCCCAGGCGCGAGGCGTGGTCCTCCGCGATGAGCCCGTCCAGCGCGTCCTGCCACACGCGCGCGGGCAGCTTGGAGCTCTCCGAGACGAGCGTGTTCAGGTACGACTCCGGCACGGGCGCGTAGAAGGTGCTGGCCTGGAACTCGTGGATGAAGGCGGGGTCCACGGGGTCGGTCAGCGTGTCCACGACCTCCTTGAGGCCCAGGGCCACCTCATTGCCCGCGACGGTGGGCGCGGAGCCCACCAGCACCAGCCCCTTCACGCGGTGGGGGAAGTCCAGCGCCACCTGCTGCGCGATGAAGCTGCCCATGGAGTGGCCCACGAGCACGGCGCGCGACACGCGCTTCGCGTCGAGGAACGCCACCACGTCCTTCGCGAACGCCTGCTGCGTGTAGCAACACGCCGGACGGGACGAGTCCCCATGGCCGCGCTGGTCCAGCGCGTAGAGGTGGAAGTCGCGCGGGAAGCGCGGCAGGTCCAGGTCCCAGGTGTGATGCGAGTCCGTATAGCCGTGCAGGAAGACGACGACGGGCCCGTCCTGGCGGCCCTGCTCGACGTAGCGGAGCGTGACGCCGGTGGACAGCCGCACGGAGCCCTCACGGGGATTGGCGCCACCGTGACGGTCGGAGTCCTCCAGCGAGGCCGGAGCACTCACGAGGTCGGGTGCGGAATCCGACGCGACATCGGGTCCACAGCCGGCGAACACCAGCACTGCGAGGAGGGGTCGAAGGGCGCGCAGCATGCGTCAGGGCCTCACGGGATGGGACGCGGCGGGGAGGTCCGCCGCGAGGATGCACGCCATCCTAGGGAGACCTCTGACATCCCGTCGGTGAATCCATCCTGGCAGGTCGGAGGTGACCTGCCAGGGCGGGTCGCGCGAGCCCCTCAGGGCCGCCGGGCAACGATGAGCTCGCCCACGCCGCCCAGGCGCTGCTCGCGCTTGAGGATGTGGAAGCCCGCGGTCTCCACCAGGCGGAAGGTGTCCCGGTTGAGGCGGCAGCCGCCGGTCAGCTTGCGCCACGCGGGCGTCAGCAGGTCCTGCGCGGTGGCCACGGCCGGGTTCGGGGCCCGCACGTGCTCCAGCAGGCGCAGCTCGCCGCCCGGCTTGAGCACCCGCATCACCTCCGAGAGCGCCGTGGCCGGCGCGTCCACGCAGCAGAACACCAGGCTGGACACCACCGCGTCGAACGAGCCGTCCGTGAAGGGGAGCGCCTGCGCGTCCGCCTGGAGCAGCGCCACGCCGCTCCTCCGGGCCCGCGCGCGCACCAGCGCCCCCAGGTCCACGTCCACCGCGGTCACCGACGTCACCGAGTCCGGGTAGCCCGGCAGCGCCAGCCCCGTGCCCGCGCCCACCTCCAGCACCTTGCCGGACAGCCCTTCCACCAGCTGCCGCCGGGCGGCGTTCAACCCCACCCAGCCCAGCGGCGCCATCAACGCGTCGTACGCCAGTGCCTTCACGTGGAACCCCCCTCCAAGCGAAACGTGGCCGCTACCGCGCTGTCTCCACCCGGCCCTGCGGCGAGGACGGCTTCTGCGAGGACGCGCTCGGCGCCTGCTTGCGCAAGAGGCCCCAGAGTCCGTACGCCACCAGCAGCAGGCAGCCGTACTGCGCCGGCGTCAGGCCGAAGTAGCGCGCGTCCACGTACGACAGGTCCGTGGCCCGCAGGAAGTCCAGGCTGAAGCGGGACGCCGCGTACAAGAGCGCCAGCAGCGGCAACAGCCGCCCCTTCATCTTCGGCATGTCGCGCAGCGCGTACAGCAGGCCGGAGATCGCGAAGAGCACGACGGCGTCGTAGAAGCCCAGGTCGTGCCGGTTGCCGTTGGGGAACTGCACCGCCAGGAAGAAGTCCGTCAGCTTGCCCGGGTGGTCGTGCACCGCGAAGCACCCCAGCCGCGCCACCGCCCAGCCCGGCGCCACGCCCAGCGCGAAGCTGTCCGCGTAGTCGTTGAAGCGCAGCTTCTTCACCCGGAAGAACACCACCGCCGCCAGGATGCCGCCCAACAGGCCGCCGAAGGAGGACAGGCCATCCCAGAACCGGAGGATCTGGAACGGGCTCTTGGACATCTCCTCCGGGTGGTAGAAGAACAGGTGCACCCAGTGGCCGAAGAGCATGCCGGCCGCCACCCCCCACATCGCGAAGTCCGCCAGCGGGTTCGGGTCCAGGCCCTCGCGCTCCGCCTGCTTCGTCAGCAGCCGGGCGGCCAGCAGGATGCCCGCCGCCACGAAGACGTTGAAGGGGTTCAGCTCCAGGGGCCCCAGCTTGAACGAGGGGGCGTGCCAATAGGGAATCAAGGGGGCTCCAGAAAGGCCAGGGATCCGCGCGGACGTACTCCGGGCGGATGGAAGCCGAACAATCGGCGCATCCCGGGCTTCCCTCCACCTCTTTTTCCGCGCATCGCCCGCCGGGCGCGCAAGCCCCACC
>NZ_RAWC01000169.1:0-19968 GCF_003611685.1 Corallococcus sp. CA049B
ATGCCGCCGCCCCCACCGCCGCGCCCGCGAACACCGCGGTGCCCGCCGGGGCGGACGCTCCCGTCAGCGCGCCCGCTTCGAATGTCGTGGCGCCCACGGGGGGCAGCTGGAAGCGCTCCGCCACCAAGGAGGTGGCCATCTCCGACCTCCAGCAGAAGTTCGGCTGGACGGATGAGAGCTGGCAGGGTCGCCTGCTGCACGCGGCGGACGAGGGCGCTGACGGAAGCCGGGCCTCGAACGGCCAGGTGTCCGCGAAGGAGCTGGAGGCGTACCTCTCCGCGCCCACGGACGCGCAGTTCCTCACGTCCACGGCCCTCCAGCAGCAGCGCGCGGCGCTCGACGCGAAGCTCGCGGGGGGCGCGCAGTCCGCGAAGGTGGACAGCTTCGACAGCCCCTGGCAGCAGTCCGTGGCGAAGCGCGCGGACCTCCTGGGCGGCAACGGCGACGGAGAGCTCTCCGCGGACGAGCTGACGGCCTACATCAACGCCTCCAAGGCGAACCAGGCCAAGGGCACGGGCACGGCCGCGAACACGCAGTGGGTGCCCGACCAGCAGATGGCCACCTTCCAGAGCCGCGTGGCGGAAGTCGCCGGCGAGGTGGATCCGCTCCAGGGCGTGGGCCAAAGCGGCGCGACGCCCGGCCTGAACATGGTGAAGGAGTACTCGCGCACGCTGATGGACACGGACAAGAACGTGCCCACGTTCGTGAGCTACATGCTGTCCGCGGCGGACGTGAAGGAGACGCCCGCGGACGTCAGCCGGCTGGACAGCACCTTCGTGCGCGACCCGGAGCTGAAGCAGGGCGGCGTGGTGGACTCCGACTACAACAACACCGGTTTCGACCGGGGGCACATGAAGCCGGCCGAGGACTCGCCCACGCAGGCGGCGATGAACGAAAGCCACTACATGAGCAACATCGCGCCCCAGCACGGCAACCACAACCAGCAGGTGTGGCGCACGCTGGAGCGCGGTGTCTCCGAGATGATCAAGGAGACCGGCGGCAAGGCCTACATCGTCACGGGCAACCTGTACCTGGACGACAAGGGCAAGCCGCTGCCGCCCGAGTCCCTCCAGACGACGGGCTCGAAGGCCGACCGGCAGATCGCGGTCCCCACGCACAACTTCAAGACGGTCCTCCTGGAGCTGCCCAACGGCAACCTGTCGATGTTCGCGTACATGGTGCCGAACGCGAAGGAGGGCCCGTCCAAGAAGGACGACATCCTCCCGCTGCTCCAGCAGTCGCGAGTGCCGGTGGACCAGCTGGAAGGGCTGCTGGGCCAGGACCTCTACGCGCAGCTGCCCAAGAGCGTGCAGGACAAGCTGGAGAAGGACACCTCCGCCGCGGGCGTCTTCCAGCAGCAGAGCCTCTACGAGTCCGCCACGCTGCTTCGCGCTCCCTGAAGCATCCGTCGGGGGCCGCACACGCTGTCAGCGCCGCACGCGGTAGCGGAGCCACACGATGCCGGAGTCGCGGCGCTCCACGTGGGTGAGCTCCAGCGCGGCGCCCGCGCCGGTGGAGCCCTGGGGCCGGTCGAACAGGGTCGGTGTGCCGGTCAGGCCGTCGGCGGTGGGGTGAATGAGGAGGCTCACCTCGTCGATGAGGCCCGCGGCGAGGAAGGAGCCGTTGATGCCGCCGCCGCCCTCCAGCAGCACGGTCTTGATGCCGAAGGTGTCTCCGAGCTTCTCCAGCACGCGGGCGAAGTCGATGTCCTGCTTGCCGCCGAAGACATAGGAGACACCGCGCTCGCGCAGGTGGGCGAGGTGCGCATCGGGGACGGACTCGGTGAGCACGACGACGAGGTGATCATCGTCGATGGCACCGGACTCCCAGTTCAGCTTGCCGTGGGCATCCAGGGCGATGGCGTAGGACTCCGCGTCCTTGCGAGCGACGAAGTCCGTGCGGGGCAGGGGAGAGGCGGGAGCGGGCTTGGGCACGTCCCCTTTCGCGGCGAAGTCCTCCATGGTGATGCGGCCGCACATCCAGGCATCCGCGTCGAAGGTGTCGGCGGTGCGCTCGTATTCACCGCGCATCGACGCCGGGTCGGGCCAGTGCTTGACGACGATGCGCCCGTCGATGGACGAGATCATGTGGCAGATGACATGCGGCTTCATCGGGAGGCTCCGGAGCACGGGCGGAGCGCGGATGGTTCCCGAGGCGCCAAGGCCTGTCGAACCGATTCAGCGCTGGTCCGTTCACAATCCCGCGAGCTGCTACTGCGTCGCGCCGGGGTCGTCGGAGGCCTCGGCGGTGGAGGGCTTCTCCTCCTCCGCCTTGGGCGCTTCGAGGGGAGGGGACTCTGACTTGCCCACCTGGATGACCACGGGCCTGGAGACAGCGGGCGCGGCGGAGAACCGGCTCCTGGGCGTCGTGCCGACTCCCACGTAGGAACAGCCAGCCAGGGCGAACAGCGGGACAGCGGCAATCAGTCGGCGCATGAACGCATTCAAGCGGACGTGCGTGTGGGAGGTCCAGCCACGGAGGTGTTCAGCCGGTGGCCGTCGCCCGGGTGAACTCCATCACCCAGTTGGTCTCCCAGGTCTCTCCGTCGAGCGAGAAGGCCTGCTCCCACCGGGCCCGGTCGTTGCCCAGGCGGGTCCAATTGAACATGACCTGGACCGGGCGGCCTCCTTCGGTGTCCTCGCCGTAGAAGCGGCCGTGGTCGCCGGTGAAACCTCCGTGCACGGGGGGCTGGAGCACCGCGTGGCGGCTGTCGATCCAGTGGATGGACCAGCGGCGCTCGCGCACGTCGAACAGGCGCAGGGCCATGCCGGAGAAGCCCCGCTCGAAGACGGTCTCCTCGACGTTGGACAGGCCGCCCAGGTGGGGCTGGCAGCGCATCCTGGACGTGAACACGTCCCAGTCGTCACTGCCCGTCAGCCGTTGCTTGAGCTTCCGGTTCACGCACGTCCATTCGCCCATGAGGAAGTCGAAGTCGTGCACGTCGCCCGTGGGCAAGGGAGGGAGGGGCTTCATGGATCGGATCCTTTCAGCGCAGCTCGGAGCGCGCGGTGGGGGCCAGCGTCAGGTGTTCAATCGGCGCGCTCAGCCACGGCTGGAGCGGCTCCGCCCAGCCCTTCGCGGCGGCTCGGCGTCGAAGGTGCGCCGCATCCGGGAACACGGTGAGCCAGGCGAAGACGTGCTCGCCCGTGCGCACGGGCAGGGCTGGGAAGGTGTTCTCCGCGGGCTCGGTCTGGAACAGGCCTCTGGGCGGAGCGCCCAGCTCCGTGAGCACCGGGCGCACGTACTGTTCGAAGCAGGCCGTGAGGGCTTCATCCGCGGGAGCCTTCAGGTAGCAGACCGTCACCTCCACTCGGGAGTCGGGACGTGCGTCCGCGCCTGGCGGTGGACGGGACGTGCCCGGATGCGCGAGGCCCTTGATTGGCCGCAGGAGCAGGACGTTGTCGGAGTCCTGCATCGTCGTGTTGGCCTCGTTCCGGTGCTCCTTCCACACCGGGCCGCCATAGAACGCGCTCAAGGCTTCGCGCCGTGAGGTCATGTCGCGGAAGCCTCGCAGCCACACGAACCGGTCCGGTCGGTCCTCGTCACGGAACTGACCGATGACGTGCATGCCGGTGGCTTCCTGCGACTCGATGAAGGCCCGCTCGAAGAGCGAGATGAGCGCGTCCCGCTGGCCGGGATGCAGCGTGTACTGGCGCAGTTCGAGGACCGAGCAGCAAGAGGACGGCATGAGGGCTTCCGGGGTGCGGGTGCGGAGGCCATCCTTGCCAGGGAACTGGTAGGGTCATGAAGACCACTTTCGACAGAACCGACCATACCAGTTGAAGACCTCCCACGGCGTTGTGTCCTCGCTCCTCCTGCGGCTCGACTCGCGGAGTCCCACGCCGCTCCATGAGCAGCTCTTCGAGGGCATCCGCGCGCGCATCCTCGCGGGGGCACTGGCACCCGGCCTGCGGCTTCCCTCCTCTCGTCAGCTCGCGACCGAGCTGGACGTGGCCCGCAGCACCGTCCTCCAGGCGCTGGACGCGCTCACGGCGGAGGGCTACCTCGTGGCCCGGGCGGGTTCCTGCACGCGTGTCGCGCCGGAGTTGCCCATCCTCGCTGGAGACCGGAGCAGTGAACCCTGGCTCCCTGCTGCCACACGCGCGCCGAGCCCTGACGCGCGGGACCAGGGTTCCCGGCTCGCCGACACTCGCGCGTCTGGCTTCGGAGAACGGGGGCGAAGTGCTTCGCGGGGGCCTCGGCTTGCTGCGTCCGCACGGGCGTTGAAGGCCTCACCGGTCGGTGCTCCGCGCCTCGGGGCCGCGCCCCGCGCGTTCCGGCCCGGTGTGCCCGCGCTGGACCTGTTCCCCACAGCGCTCTGGGCCCGCACGGTGTCCCGCGTTCATGCGCGCGCGAGCACGGGGTTGCTCGACGGGAGTGACCCTTCGGGCCATGCGCCGCTGCGTGACGCCATCGCCACCCATGTGTCCGTATCTCGTGGCGTGCGCTGCTCCCCGGCGCAGGTCTTCATCACGGTGGGCACCCAGCAGGCCTTCGATGAAGTGCTCCGGCTCGCGCTGAACCCGGGGGACTCCGTCTGGGTGGAGGACCCTGGCTATCCCGGTGTGCAGCGCGCCGTGCTCGCAGCCGGGGGACGTCCGGTGCCCATCCCCGTGGATGGGGACGGGCTCGACGTGAGCGCGGGCCTGACTCGTGCGCCTCGGGCCCGGGTCGCGCTGGTCGCTCCTTCGCACCAATACCCGCTGGGCGTCACGCTGAGCCTGGCGCGGCGGATGGCGCTGCTCCAGTGGGCAGAACGGACGCGCTCGCTGATCATCGAGGACGACTACGACAGCGAGTTCCGTCACCGCGGCCGCCCCCTCACCGCGCTCCAGGGACTCGATGACGCCGGCTGCGTGGTCTACGTGGGCACGTTCAGCAAGTCGATGTTCCCCGGCCTGCGCCTGGGCTTCCTCGTGGTGCCGCCCTTGCTCGTGGAGGTCTTCTCCGCCTCGCGCGCCGCCGCGTCCGCGCCCGCCTCCACGCTGGAGCAGGCCGCGCTCGCCGCGTTCCTCGCGGAGGGACACTTCGCCCGTCACCTGCGCCGGATGCGCGTGGCCTATCGCGAACGCGGTGAAGCCCTGCTCGAAGCCCTGCGCGCCGACTGCCCGGACGTGCTGACGCCCCGGCCCTGCGACACCGGGATGCAGGTCTGCGCATCCCTGGCCACTCCTCTGTCCGACCTGCGTGTCCGCGATGAGGCCGCCCGGAAGGGCGTGGAGGTCGCCGCCCTGTCCGACTACTTCCTCGGCCGCCGCCGCGAGTCCGGCCTCGTCTTCGGCTTTGGCGGCGTGCGCCCGGACGACATGCGCGCCGGGACACGCGCCCTGGCCCGGGCCATTGAAGCCGCGCGCCGCCACGACCTCCGCCCCTCTCCACCCCACCCGAAGGGACCTCCCCGGTGAGGGACGATCCGCCCATGAACAGGATGCTGGGTGGGCTGGAAACGTGGCTGTACGAGGCCCCGGCCACCGCCCGGTAGCGCTGACATCCCTTCCCGGGCGCGGGCCGTCTACGATGGCGCCATGACCTGGCGTTTCCTCTTCCTCCCGCTGGCGCTGCTGTCCGCATGCGGCCAGCGGCGCAGCGACCCCGCACGCGTGGCGGAGGACCTGATGCGCCCCGCGCCCTTGGGGGCCTTCGCCGCGGGCACGCCTCCGGTCTCCACGGAGGACTGCACGGTGCGCACGGCGAAGCAGTGCTTCGACCAGGCGCTCACGCTGCTGGCCACGAACGCTCAAGGCCCGGAGCGGCTGCGCGCGTTGTCGCTGATGGGCAAGGCGTGTGACGGACAGGTGAAGGACGCCTGCTCGTGGCTGTCCCAGCACGTGAAGGAGCCCCGGCGCGTGCGCGGCAGTCCGCCGGACGACCCGGTGTTCCAGGAGGCCTTCGAGCACTGGCGCGAAGGCCGCAAGCACCACGTGCGCGTGACGTGCCGGCTGGTGCAGGGCGGCGTGCCCCAGCAATGCGAGGTGCGGGAAGCGACGCTGCCCCCGGACCTGCTGGCGCAGGCGCTCGCCAGCATCCAGGCTTCGCGCTACGTGCTGCCCACCCTCGACGGAGAGCCCTTCGAATGCGACTGGACCATCGTCATCAAGTGACGCGGCTGTGGCCCACGTTGGCCCTGTCGCTGCTCACCGGCTGCTTCGCCGGCACCGTGCACCGGGGCCCGGTGACGGACCACTTCGACGGCGAGTCGTTCCAGAACATCGGCGACGCGCCGAAGCTGTCCCCGCTCACGCTGATCGCGGCCGTGATGGAGGAGCGGCGCGGCCCCTGGCGCGACTCCGCGGAGGAGCCCGCCGGCCCGAAGCCGCCGGAGCGCGTGGGGCCCGGCGAGCTGCGCGTGACGTTCATCGGCCACGCCACGGTGCTGCTCCAGGCGGACGGGGTGAACGTGCTCACGGACCCCATCTATTCGGAGCGGGCGAGCCCCATGTCCTTCGTGGGCCCCAAGCGCGTGCGCCCGCCGGGCATCCGCTTCGAGGACCTGCCGCCCATCGACATCGTGGTGGTGAGCCACAACCACTACGACCACATGGACCTGCCCACATTGCGGCGGCTGGAGGCTGCGCACCATCCGCTCTTCCTCGTGGGCCTGGGCAACCGCGAGCTGCTCCTGGACGAGGGCTTCCAGCGCGTGGAGGAGCTGGACTGGTGGCAGTCCGCGAAGAGTTGTCCCCAGGCGTTGAAGGTGTGGGCGGTGCCCGCGCAGCACCGGTCGAACCGGGGGCTGACGGACCAGGAGGAGACGCTGTGGGCGGGCTACGTGCTGGAGACGTCCGGAGGCCCGGTGCTCTTCGCGGGTGACACGGGGCTGGGGCCGCACTTCGACCGCATCGCGGAGCGCTTCGGGCCCATGCGCCTGTCGGTGCTGCCCATCGGCGCGTTCCGTCCGCGCGTCCTGCACCCGGTGCACATGGGGCCGGAGGACGCGCTGAAGGCGCACCACGTGCTGCGCTCGGGCACGTCCGTGGCGATGCACTACGGCACCTTCCCCATGGCGTGGGATGGCCAGGACGAAGCGAAGTACCTGCTGTTGCGGCTCCTCTTGAGGGAGGAGGTGCGGCCACGCTTCTGGGCGCTCGGCTTCGGCGAGGGCCGGGACGTGCCGCCGCTGGTGCCCGGGAATGACGGACGGGCCGATGCCGGACGCTGAGGGCGCGGTGCCTCCGGAGGTGGAGGCGAAGGAGAAGATGGACCGGGCGCGCGCGTGCATCCGCGCGGGTGAGCTGGAGGAGGTGGTCGCGCTCTGTGACGAGGTGTACCGGCGCTTCACGTTGTCGAAGGTGCCGGCGTTGCAACTCCAGGTGGCGCGGGCGTTGGGGAACCGGGGCGCGGTGATTGGGGAGAAGGGGATGTTCAACGAGGCGCTGGTCCACTTCGACGAGGTGGAGCGCCGCTTCTGGAGCCCGCGCAGGTCGGAGCTCTGGGAGGGCGTCGCGTGGGGGATGCTGTACCGCGCCCGCGTGCTGCTGGAGATGGACCGGGAGGAGATGGGCCGCAACTGGCTGGAGCGGCTGTTGAGCCGCTTCAAGGCCTTCGCGCAGCGGCCCGACCTGCGCGTTCCGGTGGAGATGGCGCGGACGGTGTTGCTCGCCGCCCATAACCAGGGTCAGCGGTTCGAGGAGGCGCTGAGCCAGTCCGAGGCGCTCCTGAAGGAGTACGAAGGAAACACCGAGCCGTTCCTGGTGGAGCAGACGGCGGTGGCGCTGTGCCAGCGAGCCGTCGCGCTCGCGGGATTGGGGCACATGGAGGAAGCGCTGGAGGCGTTCGACGAGGTGGACGTGCGCTACTGCGAGGACACGGACCCGAGGATGCGCGCACTGGTGTCCTCCGCGCTCATGGGCCGGGCGCTCGTGTTGCTTCGGGAGGAGTTCCTCCCGGAGGCGCTGGGCGCGCTCGACGCCATCCTCGAACACGCGGGCCCGAACCCGGGGCTGCGCCTGATGGAGCCCGTGAACTTCGCGAAGTTCCACCGCGAAGTCGTCGAGCGCGAGCTGCAAGTCGAACGCGAGCGGATGGCCCGGAGGCCGAAGCCTCCGCCCCTGGCGAAGCCGAAGCCGCGTTAGTCCGGGGAAGGAAGCGACTTCCAGAGCCAGCCCAGCCGCAGGTCCCGCTCCTCGAAGGGCGGGGCGCGGATGAGGTCATCCTGCTCGCCGTAGACGCCCACTTCCACCCAGAGGCCATCACGCAGCTCGCTCACGGTGAGCGTGCGTGAGTCCAGGTCCACGAACCACAGGTGCTTGATGCCAATGCGCGCGTAGAAGGGCCGCTTGATGCGCGTGTCGTAGCCCCGCGTGGTCGGTGACAGGATTTCACACGCCCAGTCGGGAACATCCGTCCACTGCCCCTTGGGCATCAGGGGAACCCGTTCGCGCCGCCAGCCCGCGAGGTCCGGGATGAACTCCGGAGAGCCGCCCACCCGGATGCCGGGCTCGGTCATGAGCCACCAGCCGCCCGGTCCGTCCTCGCCCAATTGGAAAGGCTCATCGAGTTCCCGGAAGAGCCTCACTTCGAAGTAGCCATGCTCGGTACGTGGCCGCGCATGCTCATACAGCGTCCCATCAATGATCTCGCCCACCACGCCCTCGGGCAGGGCCTCGATGTCAGCGAAGGTCGCCGGACCTTCGAGTGGTTTCGCGCCATAGGCCATGCCTGGAGTGTGGAGTTACCTCCACCGTCTGACAAGCCGGCGCCGGGACTGTCAGTCCGGCTGCGCGATGATCAACGTCTGCAAGGGCAGATGCCGGATGGGCCGCGTGCTCTGGACCTTGAAACCCGCGTCATCCAGGAAGCCCTCGACCTCCGCGGGCGTGTAGGACGCCGCTCCGGACGTGAGGAAGTAGTGCAAGCCGATGAGCGGCGCGGAGGTCCCCTGCGTGTCCCGCTCCTCGCGCAGGTACTCCAGCACCGCCAGCGTTCCCCGGGACACCATGGCCCCGCGCACGCGCCGGAGGAGCGCCACGTTCTGCGCGGGCGTCAGGTGGTGCATCACCTGGAACAGCAGCGCGCCGTCATACGGCCCGCCCAGCTCCGCGGTCAGCACGTCCCCTTCCTTGTGCGTCACCCGGTGCGACAGCCCCGCCTGGGCGATGATGTCCCGCCCCACGCGCACGCTGCCCTCCAGGTCCACCACCGTGGCCTTCAGCCCGCGGTGCATCCGGCACAGCTCCGCCGCGTACCAGCCATGCGCGCCGCCCAGGTCCAGGAGGTGCCTGGCGCCCCGGGGCAGGGGAATGGCCGCCGCCACCTCCGGCGAGGCCAGCCGCGCCAGCTGGTACATGGCCTGGATGTAGTCCCGCCAGCGCGGGTCGTCCGGTGCGAACTGGTGGATGTCCACCGACTGACCGCTCTTCACCGCGGTCTCCAGCTGCCCCCACCAGTCCCACTGCGCGTAGTTGAACTCCAGGAACGCCGTGATGGCCTGCGGCGAGCGCGGGTCCAGCCACCGCCGCGCCCGGGGCGCCAGCCGGAAGCGGCCCCGGCTCAGCTCCACCACCTCGCAGGCGATGAGCGCTTCCAGCAGCGCCCGCATGCCCTCCGTGCTCGTCTTGAGCCGCGCCGCCAGCGCCTCCGCAGTCGCCGCGCCGTCCGCCAGCGCCGCGTAGACGCCCAGCCGGGCCCCGGCCATCAGCGTCCGCGACGCCATCATCCCGAAGAAGGCGTGCGCCAGGGGCTGCGGCGCCAGGTTGAGGAAGTCCGCCACCCGCTCCAGGAGGTTGCTTGCCTTCAGGCCCAGCCGCATCGCGCGTCGCTCCTTGGGGTGGGGGGAGTGGGGCCTGCCGGGGCTACCGGCGCCGCCGCGAGCCTGCCACGGCGGCCACGCCCAGCACCATCAGCGCCGCCTGCGGACCCAACAGACAGCCCTGCGTCTCCGCCTGGCGGATGCCGGTGTACTTGCACTTGGTCGCCACGCAAGTGAAGCGCGGCGCGCAGTCGCTGGTGCTGCGGCAGTCCGTGGGCACGCGCCCGGTGTTGTCGTCCCCTTCCGGGGAGTTCGGATCGTCCGGCTGGCCCGCGTCCTGCTGCGGACCCTCCTGGGCCAGGACCGTCAGGGGGGAGAACAGGAGGAGCCCGGCCAGGAGCCCTGCCGGGGGGATGCGGGAGAAGAGGGAGGGCATGAGGCGGGCGACACCCTAACGCTCCAGCCGGGCGCTTGCATCCATCGTCTGAAGCGGGCGGCCTTCCGGGGTTCCCTGGAAACGCTGGCCGCCCCGGCGTCCGAATCTGCTACGGTCCCCCCGCGATGGCGCCTCGAATCCTCGTCGTGGACGACAACCAGGAGCTCCTCTCCCTCCTCACGCAGCTGTTCGAGGACGCCGGGTATGAGGTGGTGGGCGCCAGCCGTGGCAAGCAGGCCATCGAGGCCGCCCGCGCCCAGCCCCCCGGCTGTGCTGTCTTGGACATCCTGCTGCCGGACATGATGGGCTACCACCTGGCGGACACGCTGCGGAAGGACAACCCCCAGCTGCCGCTGCTCTTCATCACCGGCGTCTTCAAGGGCGGCAAGCACGCCACCGAAGCGCGCCAGAAGTACCAGGCCGCCGGCTACTTCGAGAAACCCTTCGAGGCCCAGAAGCTGCTGGAAGCGGTGGCCAAGGTGCTGCCTGCGGAGAAGAAGGTCCCCGCCGCCTCCATGGCCGACGCCTTCGAGGTGGAGCTGGACATCGACGTGGAGGAGGAGGGCCCGCAGGACGCCATGGAGCTGACCGGCCGCATCAAGGTCACCGGCGGCGGCAACCTCACGGCCGAAATCCGCGGCGCCAACCTCACCGCCACGCCCATGCAGAAGGTGTCCACCACCCAGGTGCGGCCCCCCACGCCGGGCCGCCCGCCGGATCCGCTGCCGGTGGGCGCGGGCGCGCCGGGCAGCCGCCGGGGCGAGCTGAGGGACAACCTGCCCTCGCTGCTCACCGCCTTCTACCTGTCGCGCGAGACGGGCGAATTGGGCGTGCAGCGCGGCAAGGTGAAGAAGGTCGTCTACTTCGAGAACGGCACCCCGGTGTTCGCGCTCTCCAACCTGCTGGCGGACCGCTTCGGGCAGTTCCTGGTGCGCGTGGGGAAGATAAAACCCGAGCAGCTCCAGGACGCGTCCGCCGTCGCCGCGCAGAGCCACCGGCGCACCGGTGACGTGCTGGTGGAGCGCGCCCTGCTCAAGGACACCGAGCGGCTGTACTACGTGGGCCAGCAGGTGAAGGCCATCATCTACTCGGTCTTCTCCTGGGAGGAGGGCACGTACGTGATGAGCTTCAAGGAGAAGGCCTCCTCGGAGTCCATCAAGCTGGACGTGCACCCGGCGAACCTCATCGTCCGGGGCATCAAGAAGCTCTACAAGCCGGAGCGCCTGCGCCGCCTGCTCCAGCCCGAGGACCGGCTCATCCCCGCCGTCGCGCCCGCCTACGGCCTCAACGAGGTGGAGCTGGAGCGCTGGGAGGCGGAGCTCTTGCCCAAGATTGACGGCAACCGCGTGGTGGCGGAGCTGCTCGCGTTCGCCAACCGCCCGGAGCACGTCGTCTACGGCTTCCTGGTGTCGATGATGGCGCTGGGCATCCTGGACAAGCGCTCGTAGCGCTTCGCGGTGCCTCGAAGCGGGCCTGGGAGGCTTCCCGGGCCCGCGGTGCTTCTTCAGACGAGCCGCGAGCCAATCCAGAACAGGCCCAGCGCGCCGGAGCCCAGCGCCACGCCGCGCTGGATCCACAGGCTGATGCGCGCGTTGGCGCGCGACAGGCCTTCCGCGAACAGCAGGCCCACCGCGCCCATGCCGATGAGGATGCCCAGCGCGAAGCCGGGCAGGTACGTCCACGCGGACAGGCTCATGCTGCCGCCCACCAGCAGCGGGGGCAGCGCGATGAGCAGCGACCGCACGCCGCTCACGGCCATGAAGGCCCCGGCCGCGGTGCTCACGGTGTGCACGTGTTCGTGCGGCTCGCGGTCGTGGCCGGGCAGGTGCGGGTGGCCGTGGTCCAGGCTGTGCGGGAAGAGCAGGGCGGTGACGGCCAGCGCCACCAGCACCGCGCCGCCGAACACCTCCGCCCACCGCTCGAAGGTCTCCGACAGGCCCACGCCCGCGAAGAGGCACACCGCCGCGATGCCGCCCAGCATGGCCGCGTGGCCCAGGGCGAAGCGCAGCGCCGTCATGATGGCGACGCGGCGCCGGCCGCCGCCCAGGGTGCCGAGCGTGGCCATGGCGGCGCAGTGGTCCGGCCCCAGGGCGTGGAGCATGCCTTGGGTCAGGCCGAGCAGGAAGGCGAGCAGGATGGGAGCCACGACGGCGCACCCTAGCCGTGGTTTAACCCTGTGGCCAGCAGGAGGACGTCCCACACCATGCGCATTGCCCATCCCCGAACTTCCGCCGCGTTGCTGCTCGCGGGGCTGCTCGCACTGTCGGGCTGCTCCACCGACCCCGGTCCGGAGCAGTTGAAGAAGGCCGAGGATCGCTACCAGGAGCTGATCAACCAGAAGCTCCCCGCCCAGGACCCGGCGTGGACGGAGGTCGCCGCCCAGTTCGAGGCCGTCCCCAAGGACTCCAAGGCCCGCCCGGAGGCCGACAAGCGCCTGGCCGCGCTGAAGGCCGCGCAGGAGAAGGTCCCACCGCGTCCCCTGGCCCGGCCCGGTGCGACGGGGCGCGGGGCCAGCGACGTGGAGGCCAAGCGCGCCGCGTGTGAATCGCTCGCGAAGAAGATGGGCGAGGCCCGCACGGACGCGACGCGCAACATGCTGCGCAAGGTGCTGGAGAGCTGCCAGACGGACCTGGTCAAGCTGGAGGCCCACGACCATCCGCCGGGCGAAGAGGTCCATCCTCCGGGCGAGGGCGCGCGCTGAAGTCCTTGATGCGCGCGTGGAGTTGAGAAGCCCTCGGGGTCTGGGTATGGAGCCGACACATGCCCATGCCCCAAGCAGGTGACAAGGCCCCCGGCTTCTCGCTCCCCGACCAGAGCGGCGCCACCGTCTCCCTCTCGCAGTTCAAGGGGCGGCACGTCGTCCTCTACTTCTATCCGAAGGACGCGACCCCCGGCTGCACCACGGAGGCGTGCGACTTCCGCGATGAACACTCCGCGCTGGTGAAGGCCGGCGCGGTGGTGCTGGGCGTGTCTCCGGACAGCGTCGCGTCCCACCAGAAGTTCGCCACGAAACAGGGGCTGCCGTTCTCGCTCCTGGCGGACCCGGACCACGCGCTGGCGGACGCGTACGGCGTATGGGGGGAGAAGTCCCTCTATGGCCGCAAGTTCATGGGCCTCATCCGCGCGACCTTCCTCATTGGCCCGGACGCGAAGGTCGTCCGCGTGTGGCCCAAGGTGAAGGTGGCCGGCCACGTCGCGGAGGTCCTGGCCACGCTCCAGGGCGGTGCGTCCTCCGACGCGGCTCCGGCCCCGAAGAAGGCTCCGGCGAAGGCTCCGGCGGCGAAGAAGGCCTCCGCCGCGGCGGAGGCGAAGCCGGCGACTGTCAAGAAACCGGCGGCGAAGAAGGCTCCGGCGGCGAAGGGCGCGGCCCGGAAGGGCGCTCGCGCCTGAAGTGGGGCGGGCGCCGGTGCACTCCTGGCGGGACAGGGAGGCCGGGACCGTGTATGCCTGCGCCCGTGGCTGGCTCCTCTCTCCCCGGGCGGGGCTGGCCGTTCACGATGATGCCCTGTCGGCCCTCGGGTCGGACAGCGGGCGGCCGGCAGGGCCTGCCCTCGGGTGGATGCCCGGTGGTGGGCGAGAACGGCATGACCATTCCTGGGGAATGGCGGAGACGATGAACATGCGCGAGCGAGGCATTCAGCGGTGGATGGGGGCGGCGGCGCTGGCGGCGGGCGTGCTCTTGGGCACGGCCTGTGGCGGGCTGCCCGAGACGGGCGGCAAGCAGCCGGACGAGTCGCGGGGCAATGCCTTCGCGCAGCGTGGGACGCAGCCGGAGGCCGTCTACAACGTGGCCGAGCAGCAGGGGCATGAGAACCCCGCTGACGCGCACCACGGTGACGCGGCCGCGAAGCTGCCTCCCCACGTGCTGACGGTGGACCGGGGCTACAACTCCACCATCGAGAAGATCGGCTCCAGCATCGACCCGCGCACGCCGGCCAAGGCGGGCAAGTCCAACAACTCCAAGTGGGATGACGCGGGCGGCATGATGGCGCACCGCTACGGCGTGCTCGGCGGGGCGACCTATTCGCCCGCGGCCGAGGGGCTGGGCGGCTGGAGCATCTCCACCGCGAACGAGCTCACGCGCGGCTTCGACGCGCCCTACTCCTACGTCAGCCCGCCCGTCTACCTGCACGACCGGTAGTTGGACGGAAATCCCAGGGCGCCCGCCGGCCAGCGTGCCAGCGGGCGTCCGGACTCCGGCCCTGCCACTCCCGGTGGGGCGCAGGGGTGGCCACTCCTTCTGTCGAGGCCATGACGGCTTCTGGAGGGAGCAGGCCATGCACTCAAAGAGACTTCATCATTGGACGCTGGTGGCGGTGTGCGCCGCGACGGCCGCGCTGGTCGGCCCCGGCTGCAACCGTGACAAGCCCACGATGCCGCGCGCGGGGAGCCGCTACCAGGGCGTCGCCAATACGCAGCAGCCCGCGCCACCGGGAACGGGGGGTTCTGGCGCCACCACGCCCACGGACGCGAGTGGGTCGCCGCTGAAGCCGCAGCCCGCCGGGGCCCAGGGCCTGCAAAACCAGATTGGCGCGCCCGGCTTCACCACGCCGCAGGAGCCGGTGCCCGGAGACCGGGGCGGGGCCCTCCGCTTCCAGGGCCCCATGGGCCAGGGCTCCGAGCTGGGCTCCAGGCACGCCACCCACTAACGCGACGCGAGCATGACCTCCGTGGGGTCCTTGCCGGTGAAGGCACTGGCGAGTCCCTCGGCCAGCGCGCGGTGCTCCGCGTCGCCCAGCGTGGCGAGCCGGTCCTCGGCGGGGTGCGCGAAGCGGGCGGCGAGCGCGTCCAGGCGGCGGTGCGCTTCCGTGATGCGCTCGCGCGGGACGCGGCCGGACTCCACCGCCTTCACCAGCGCTTCGATGGCGGTGCGCTGCACGTCCGCCTTGTGGCACACGAGGAACAGGTCCACGCCCGCGAGCGTGCCCTGCACCGCGGCCTCCGCCACGGAGTAGTGGTCCGCGATGGCCTTCATCTCCAGGTCGTCGCTGACGACCACGCCGTCGAAGCCCAGCTCCTCGCGGAGCAGGTCGTGCAGTGCGCGGTGGCTCATGGTGGCGGGGACGCCCTGCTCCAGCGCGTCGAACAGCACGTGCGCGGTCATCAGCGACGCGAGCCCCGCCTTCGCGAAGGCCTGGAACGGCACCAGCTCCACGCGGCGCAGGCGCTCCAGGTCGTGCGGCAGCTTCGGCAGGGTGAGGTGGCTGTCCGTCGTCGTGTCGCCGTGGCCGGGGAAGTGCTTCCCGCAGGACGCCACGCCGCCGGCCTCCAGGCCCCTGGCGAGCGCCACGCCCAGCCGGCCCACCTCCACCGGGTCGCGGCTGAAGCTGCGGTCGCCAATCACGGGGTTGGCCGGGTTGGTGTCCACGTCGAGCACGGGCGCGAAGTCCCAGTCGAAGCCCACGGCGCGCAGCTCGTGCGCGAGCAGCCGGCCCACGCGCTCGGCCAGGGCTTCGTCGCCGCGCTGTCCCAGCTCACGCATGGGAGGCAGGGCGGTGAAGGGCTCACCGCGGAGGCGCGCCACCCGGCCGCCCTCCTGGTCCACGGAGAGGATGAAGGGCCGGCCCGCGCGCGTCTTGATGTCACGGCACAGCGCCGCGGTCTCCGCCGCGGTGCCCACGTTGCGCTTGAAGAGGATGGCGCCGTAGATGCCGTCGTCCATCAGCGCCGCGAGGTCGGCGTCGATGCGGGTGCCAGGGAAGCCCACCATGAAGAGGCGGGCGCAGTCGCGGTACAGGGCGGAAGCAGGGCTCACGGCCGCGCAGTGTGGCAGAGCCCGGCTCCCGAGGGGCAGTGGATGCGTGCCCCGAGCGTCGGCTGCCTGTCAGGGCGCGGAGCGGCCGGGGCTACTTCCGCAGCAGGGTGCCTTCGAAGAAGAACGCCAGGCACGCGGCCAGGATGAGCCACGTCCACAGCGGCACCGCGGGCTTGTCCGCGTCCCCCGTGGAGGCCTTCACCGTGTCCTCGCCGAAGTAGGCCGTCAGCGTGTCCGGCGGCACGCGCGTCAGGTCGCTCTCCGCCGGGTCCAGCGTGGCGGCGAAGTCCAGCGCGGCCACGGGCTTCCCATCCGCGCCCAGCACCGCGTGCACGCCCGGCTCCACCGTGGGGCCCGCCACGAACGAACCGTCCGGCTGCGCCTTCACCGGCAGCTCGCTGCCATCCGGCGCGCGCACGCCCGCCACCTTCTGCGTGCCCTCCGGGCGCAGCGTCACGGTCTCACCCACGCGCACGCGCACCTCCTCGCGCTCCTCCAGCGAGCCCGTGAGGTACGCGGCGAAGCGCTGCATCAGCGGCAGGAAGCTCGTGCGGATGGCGAAGTCGCTCCAGTCGCGGTCCACCGTGCTGGTGAACAGCGCCACGCGACCCTTGCCCCGGCGCGCCACCGCCACCGCGGGCGCCCCGTCCTCGTACGTGGCCAGCACCTGGCTGGTGCCCGGCGCGGACGGGCTGTCCGCCTCCAGCAGCATGTACTTGTAGAAGCGCGCCCCGATGAGCCCCTCCTCCGCGCGGCCCGTGAAGGGCGCGAACAGCGGATGGTCCACCTTCACCTGCGCCAGCTTCGCCGTCTTCGTCTCCGCGTCCGGGTCCTCGCGCTCGGCGCTCGTGCGCACCAGGCGCAGGGGGCGCGGCAGCAGCGTGCCCAGCCGCTGGTTGTACGCCTCCGGGTTCACGTGGTCGCCCACGCTCACGAAGAGGCCGCCGCCGTTCTCCACGAAGGCCGCCAGCTTCCGCGCCTCCTCCTCGGACGGCGCCGGGGTGTTGAGCAGCAGCACCAGGTCGTACGCGCTGAAGTCCTCGCGCAGCCCCACCTCCGCGTCGCGCACCGCCACGTCCACCGGCGAGCCCGGCGACGTGAGCGCCGCGTCCACGAAGAAGGCCTCGTCCCGGTAGCGCGTCGCGTGCGGCGAGCCGTTCACCACCAGCGCCTTCAGCCCGCGCGGCACCGGCAGCACGAAGGACCGCCGGTCGTCCTCCGCCAGCGCGTCCGGCGCGAGCGTCACCTGGCCCACCACCGTGCCGCCCTGCGGGAAGCGCACCGTCAGCGTCTTCTGCGTCGTGCCGCCCGCGGGCACGTCCACGAAGCCCTTGGCCAGCGTGGACTCGCCCACGCGCACCGCGGCCTCCAGGTCCTTGGCCGGCGTCGCGCCGAAGTTCCGCACCGTGAACGTGAACTGGTACGCGCGCGGCCCCGCCTGCAGCGCGGGCTCCACCCGCAGGTCCACCAACGCGTGGTTGTCCAGCGACTCGCGCCCGGACGCCACGTCGCGCAGCACGACCTCCGGCTTCACCAGCGCGCCCGTGGGCCCCTTCACCGTGGGCGGCGGCGCTTCCAGCCGGAAGCCGGAGCCCGTCATGTCGGAGACCACCACCAGGCGCTTGCCCGGCATCGGGTTCTCCTCCAGGGACCGCGCGGCCATGTCCAGGCAGCGCGACAGGTCCGCCGTGCCGTAGGTGGGCTTCGCCTCGTCCACCAGCGCGCGCAGCCGTGCCCGGTCGAAGCCCGGCGGCGGAGGCGCTTCCGGCGACGCCGTGCACACCATCACCGTGGCGGGCTCCTCCGGCAGCAGGTCCTTGAGCGCGTCACGTGCCTCGTCTCGGCCCTTCTCGAAGTTCGACGTGCCGTCCGACCAGCGCATGGACAGCGACGCGTCCAGGATGACCGCCGTGGCCGCCGGCCCGCGCGTCACCGTGGCCGCCTGCGCGTCGCGGGTGAACTCCGGCCGCGCCAGCGCGATGGGGATCGCCAGCAGGATGAGCGTGCGCAGCGCGTACAGGAGCAGCCGCTTCAGCTTGAGCCGGCTCGCCGTGCGCTTCTGGCTGCGCAGCACGAACGCGAGCGGCCCGAACGGATGCGCCCTCGGCCGGCGCCGGTCGAACAGGTGCACCAGCACGGGGATGAGCGCACCCAGCGTGCCCAGGAGGAACCACGGGTTGCCGAACGTCACCGGCGCCTCCCTCGGCGTCCCAGGAAGCGCAGCAGCACCTCATCCAGCCGCTCGTCGGTGCGCACCAATTCGTAGTCCACGTCGGCTTCAGCGCACTTCGCCTTCACGTCCGCGAGGAACGCGCCGAACTCCTCCAGGTAGCTCTGCTTGATTTCACGCGGGTTCACCTCGATGCGGCCCTCGCCCTCCATGTCCAGGAAGAGCGTGGGGTCGTCGAAGGGGAACGTCAGCTCCGCGGGGTCCACCAGGTGGAACACCGCCACGTCGTTCTTGCGCTGCCTGAGGGCCAGGATGCGCTTGAGCGCCTCCTGCCGTTCATCCAGCAGGTCCGACAGCACGATGACCGTGGAGCGCCGGGGCAGCACCTCCGCGAGGTGATCCGCCGCGCTGCCCAGGTCCGTGGGGCCCTTGGCCTCCGTGTGCTCCAGCGCGTCCAGCAGCACGTTGAGGTGACCGGCGGAGGCGCGGGGCGGCACGTCCTTGAACGCGCCGCCCACCATGACGGCCAGGCCCGCCGCGTCCTGCTGGCGCACGAGCAGGTAGCTGAGCGCGCCCGCGAGCGTCTTGGCCACCTCCAGCTTGGACATCGCGCCGCTCTGGTAGCCCATGGACGCGGACGCATCCACGACCATCACCGAGCGCAGGTTCGTCTCATGCTCGAAGCGCTTGACGTAGTACTTGTCGAACTTGCCGTAGGCCTTCCAGTCCAGGTGGCGCAGCTCGTCGCCGGGGGCGTACTCCTTGTGCTCGGCGAACTCCACGCTCTGGCCCTGATGGGGGCTCTTGTGGAGGCCGGACAGCACGCCCTCCATCACGGCGCGGGCGCGCAGCTTCACGCCCTGGAGGCGGGACAGCGTCTGGGCGTCGAGCAGCGCCATGGGGTGGACGCGCCTAGCCCTTCACCACCGTGAGGAGCTGATCGATGAGCTTCACGGACGTGATGCCGTCGCTCTCCGCGGTGAAGTTGGGCAGCACGCGGTGGCGCAGCACGGGCCTCGCCAGCGCCCGCACGTCCTCCACCGTGGCCACGAAGCGGCCGTTGAGGATGGCGCGCGCCTTGGCCGCGAGCACCAGGTACTGGCTCGCGCGAGGGCCCGCGCCCCAGGACACGTTCTTCGCCACGAAGTCCGGCGCGCCCGCTTCCTTGGGACGCGTGTGGCGCACCAGGTCCACCGCGTAGCGCACCACGTGGTCCGGCACCGGCACGCGGCGCACCAGCTCCTGGAGGGCGAGGATGCGCTCGGGGGACAGAATCTTCTCCAGCTTCGGCGGCGCCCCGGCGGTGGTGCTCTTGACGATCTGCACCTCCTCCTCGGCGGTGGGGTAGCCCACGTCCACCAGGAACATGAAGCGGTCCAGCTGCGCTTCCGGGAGGGGATAGGTGCCCTCCTGTTCGATGGGGTTCTGCGTCGCGAAGACGAGGAAGGGCAGCTCCAGCGGGTACGTGCGGCCACCGGCGGTGACGCGGTACTCCTGCATGGCCTGGAGGAGCGCGGCCTGCGTCTTGGGCGGCGTGCGGTTCACCTCGTCCGCGAGGATGATGTTCGCGAACAGCGGGCCCTGCATGAAGCGGAAGGAGCGGCGGCCGGTGGTCTTGTCCTCTTCCAGGATGTCCGTGCCGGTGATGTCCGACGGCATCAGGTCCGGCGTGAACTGGATGCGGTTGAAGGACAGGTTGAGCACGTCCGCCAGCGTGGAGATGAGCAGCGTCTTCGCCAGGCCCGGCACGCCCACGAAGAGGCAGTGGCCGCGGCTGAAGAGCGAAATCAGCAGGTGCTCCACCACGTCCCGCTGGCCGACGACGCGCTTTTCAATCTGCTCGACGATGGCGTTGCGGGCCTGGGCAAGCTCTTCGACGGCGCGCAGGTCCTCGGGGGTGGCGTCGGACGGGGGAAGAG